>CAYNFA010000115.1:0-9074 GCA_964396345.1 uncultured Thalassobaculum sp. | reverse complement strand
CAGGCGAGCGCCGGGCCGCCGTGGGAGTCGCGGACCCGCAGGCGCTGGCGCTCGGCGCGCACCAGCTGGTTGCGCCATTTCTGATGCAAGGCGGCGCGCAGCGCCTCGGGCCCGGCCGACAGGTCGAGCCAGGCGGTGGTGTAGCCGGTCACCGTGCGGCGCAGGCCGAGGCCGCGCATCAGGTGGCTGGCGTCGTCGCCGTCCAGCAGTTCCGGCGTCCAGAACAGCGCGTTCGCCCGCGCCAGGGGCCAGCGGTCGCGAAGCAGGCGGAACACCGTGGCGCGCAGCGCCGGGTCGGGCTCGGGAACGAGGAACAGCGGCCCGCGCACCACCTTCACCAGGCGGGCGGCGCCGGCCAGCGACAACACCAGTGCCTGCACCACCGCGACCGGGCGACCATCCTGCCGGAACACGCCGCGCACCGGACGGTAAGGCGAGCCCGCGGCGATGGCGTCGCCGTAAGCCCAGCTCTGCTCGATCGGCGCCCTCCCGGCGGCCGCCAGGAGTTTCGTCCAGTCGCGCTCGCTGCCGCCGCCCCACAACGGCTCGACGCCGCCGAGGCCGGGACCGGCGACCCCGGCCGGGGTCGAGTCCGAAGCGTCCGCCCGCCGTCGCTGGCGCTGACGCGGTTGCTGCCGCCGTGCCGCCATCCGTGTTCCTTGTCCCCCTGAGAGGCGCTAGTGTTCCGCCGGTGATCACCCTGTTCAAGAAGCCCGTGCGGGTCCATGGCCATCTGATACCGGCGCGCCGGTATACCGGCTGGGCGCTGCTCTACCTGCTGATGTTCGTCGCCCTGCCGGTGACGGCGCTGATGCTGGTGCTCGATCTGCTCGGGTGGGCGGTGACCGTCAAGCTGTTCGGCGCGTCGTGCTACGGGATCGGCTGCCTGCTGGGTTAGGAGGAACGCCATGACCCTGGGAGTGCACGGCTGGCGGCCGGACCCGGCGTCGCGGCGGGCGTTGCGGGTGGTGCGCGGCGGCGCCCCGGACGGCGAGTTGGAGATGGTCTCGGCCGACCCGGACCCGCGCCTGCGCGACGTGGTCCTCGACTACACCGGCTACCGCGAGCGGTCCGATGGCCCGCTGCGGCGGTCCCAGTTGCCGTGGCCGGGGGTGGTGCTGATCTTCGATTTCGCGCCGACCCTGCGGTTCCTGGATCCGGCCGGCGGTGCCGTCACGGCCCGCCACGCGCACGGCTTCCTAGCCGGGCTGCACGACACCACGGTGCTGACCGAGACCGTCGGCGCGCAGAGCGGCCTGCACGTCAACCTGACGCCGCTCGGCGCCCGGCGGCTGCTGGGGATGCCGATGGCGGAACTGGCGAACCGGGTGGTCGGCGTCGACGACGCCTTCGGTCCGTCGGGACGGCGGCTGGCCGAGGCGCTGCGCGAGGCCCCCGGCTGGCCGGCCCGCTTCGACCTGCTGGACGCGGCGATCGCCCGCCGGCTTGGCGAGACGGTAGGCCCGCCGGGCCTTGCCGTCGCCGGCTGGCGGCGGCTGAACGCGTCAGGCGGAAGGCTGGCGATCGGCGAGCTGGCGGCGGATCTCGACTGCAGCCGAAAGCATCTGGCGGCGGTGTTCCGCGATCAGCTGGGGCTGCCGCCCAAGACCGTCGCCCGGATCCTGCGCTTCCAGCGCGCGATCGACCTCTACGACCGCGGCCTGTGCGCCGGCTGGGCCGACATCGCCTACGAATGCGGCTACACCGACCAGTCACACTTCGTGAACGACTTCGGGCGGTTCGCGGGCGTCAGCCCGTCCGCGTTCCTGGCCGGCCGCCGGCCGCTCGAGCGCGCCACCCTGCAGGGCTGACCGCCGGTTACATCCTTGCAAGACCGGTCGCACGGCCGGCCGCTACGGTGGCGATCCCGTCACACCGCGAGGAACCGGTCATGCCCAAGATCCACCCCAACGTCTTCCCCTGCGTGAAGTACCGCGACGCGCCCGCCGCCATCGAGTGGCTCGGCCGGGCATTCGGCTTCGAGCCGGACCTGGTGGTTCCGGGAGAAGGCGACAGCGTCACCCACGCCCAGCTCCGCCAGGGCGCCGGCATGATCATGTGCGGGTCGGAATCGGCGCCGGACCCGGCCAATCCGTGGAGCACCGAGCCGTTCGGCATCTATGTCCGGGTCGACGACGTCGACGCCCACCACGCCCGCGCCGCCGCGGCCGGCGCCGAGGTGGCGCGCCCGCCGGCCGACACCGACTACGGCGCCCGCGAGTACTCGGTGCGCGACCTGGAGGGCCGGCTGTGGAGCTTCGGGACCTACGACCCGTACGCGTCCGGGTGACCGGTCGTGCAAGGCGCTCGGGGGCGGCCGGCTACGTGCCGCCCTTCTCCGGCGGCAGCTCGATGCCGGTCAGCTTCTGGAACACCTTGATGACCGCGGAGTCGTCCTCCCGGCCGAGGCCGCCGGCCGACGCCGCCAGGAACTGCTGGTGGGCGGTCGCGGACAGCGGCAGCGGGAAGGTCAGGGACTTGCCGGTCTCCAGCACGATCCCGAGGTCCTTGACGAAGATGTCGACCGCGCTTTTCGGCGCGTAGTCGCCGTCGAGGATGTGCGGCACCCGGTTGTTGAACATCCAGGACGCCCCCGCCGAGTTCGAGATCACCTCGTACAGGGTCGCCGGGTCGACGCCGGCGCGGATGCCGAGCGCCATCGCCTCGGCCGAGGCGGCGATGTGCACGCCGGCCAGCAGCTGGTTGATGGTCTTCACGGTCGAGCCGACGCCGTGCTTCGGGCCGAGCCGATAGACCTTCGAGGCGATCGCCTCCAGCACGTCGCCGGCGACGTCGAACGCCGCGTCCGGCCCCGAGGCCATCACCGACAGGGTGCCGGACTCGGCCCCGACGACGCCGCCGGACAACGGCCCGTCGATCATCAGGACGCCGTGCTCCGACAGCAGGAACCCGGTCTCGATCGCGACGCTGGCCGGCACCGTGGCGCTGGCGATCACCACCGAGCCCTCGTGCAGGGCGCCGGCGGCGCCGGCCTCGCCGAACAGCACGGTGCGCACCTGGTCGGCGGTGGCGACCAGGACGATGGCGACGTCGACCCGCTTGCCGAGGTCGGCCGGGCTGGAGGCGGCGTGGCCGCCGGCCTCCTCGAGCGCCAGAACCGAGGCGTCGCGGACGTCGAAGCCCCAGGTTTCGAACCCGGCGCGGCACAGGGTCCGGGCGACCCCGAGGCCCATGGAGCCGAGGCCGATGACCCCGACGGTGACGGTGGAAGCGGCCATGACCTATTCTCCGATCCGGCTTGTCAGCTCAACAACTTGTAGAACATACGCAAGGAGGTGATGCCGAGGAACAGGGCAAACGCGCGGCGCAGCCAGATCCGGCTCAGCGAGTGCGCCAGCTTGGCCCCGATCGGCGCCATCAGCACCGACATCGGGAAGATCAGCACGAAGCCGACCAGGTTGACGTAGCCGACCGACAGCGGCGGCAGGTCCTCGACCGCCCAGCCGGCGATCACGAAGCCGATGGCGCCCGGCACGCCGATGGCGAGCCCGAGGGCCGACGCGGTGCCGACGGCGCGGTGGATCGGGAAGTTGAAGGCCGACAGCACCGGTACCGACAGGGTGCCGCCGCCGATCCCCATCATCACCGAGAACGTCCCGATGACGTAGCCGATCAGGCCGCTGGCGAACCGGTTGGCGGGCAGGGTGTCGGCGACCCGCAGGCCGTTCGGCGTCGCCATGTTGACCGCGACCACCGCGGCGACCACCGCGAACACCCCGGTCAGCACCGAGCCCTTCACATACCCCGAGATCACCGCGCCCAGGATGGCGCCGAGGAACGCCGCGATCCCCCACACCTTCAGCAGGTCGGTGTCGATCGAGCCGCGCTTGAAATGCGCCCGCATGGAGGCGATCGAGGTCGGGATGATGGTGGCCAGCGAGGTGCCGACGGCGACGTGCATCGCCGAGTCCGGCGCCAGTTCGAGCACGCCGAACAGGTAGAACAGCACCGGCACGATGACGATGCCGCCGCCGACGCCGAGCAGGCCGGCCAGGGTTCCGGCGAGCGCCCCGGTGAACAGCAGGGCGGCGACCTTCGGCAGAAGGTCGAGGAGGTCGGCGTCGATGGGCATGGATTTTGGGCTCCGTGGAATCGGTGCCGGTTCCTACCCTCGCGGCCGGGGAATGGGAAGCGCGGCGGGGTCGCACGGGTGTCGTGCGCGGAGCCGCACGATCGGCCGGCTTTCGCCTACACCAGCCCGCCGTTGACGTGGATCACCTGGCCGGTGACGTAGCCGGCGTCGCGAGACAGCAGGAAGCCGATCACCGCCGCCACCTCGTCCGGCGTGCCCAGCCTTCCCATCGGGATGCCGGCGCCGACCCGGGCGCGCAGCTCCGGCGTCACCGCGGCGTGGGTGCCGGAATCCTTCTGGATGAAGCCCGGCGCCACCGCGTTGACGGTGACGGCGTCGGCCGCCAGCTCGAACGCCAGCGCCCGCACATGGGTCTCCAGCGCCGCCTTGGCGGCGGCGGTCGCCGGGAAGGTCATGACGCCGTGCCGGAACACGTGCGGGCCGAACGCCGACACCGCCACCAGCCGGCCGGCCGGCGACGCCCGCAGATGCGGGGCCGCCGCCCGGGCCAGCGCCACGAAGCTGCCGGCGATGCCGGCGTGGGCCCGGTCGATGGCCTCGGGGTCGGACTCCAGCAGCGGCGTGCGGTCGGCCCAGCCGGCGTTGGCGACGACGGCGTCGAGCCCGCCGAACGCCTGGGCGGCGCGGCCGACCAGCGCCGCCGGCAGCGCCCGGTCGGCGAAGTCGCCGGTCATCGTCTCGGCGGCGGCGCCGGCGGCGCGCACCGCGTCGGCGACCGCCGCCAGGCCGTCGGCGTTGCGCCTTGTGTGCAGCAGCACCGCGAGGCCGGGGCGGGCGAGGCGGCGCGCCAGGGCGGCGCCGATGCCGGTGGCGGCGCCGGTGACGAGCAGGCGGAAGCGGTCGGGGTGCGTCATGCCGGGATCATTGCGACGGCTGCACCCGCTGGCAAGCCTAAGCGGGTCGGCTACAGCGGGTCAGCTACAGCGGGTCGGGCACCAGCTTTTCCCAACCGCTGCCCTGGTAGCCGGCGTTGAACAGGCCGGGGTGCAGGATCTCGGTGAGGATCTCGACGGAGGTGACCAGCCGCGGCCCCGGCCGGTTGAAGTAGGCGTTGCCGTCCAGCGCCCAGACCTTGCCGGCGCGGGCGGCGCGGGTCTTGGCCATCGACGGCCGGGCCATGAAGTCGCGGCCCTCGGCGACGGTACGCTGCAGGTCGAAGCCGCACGGCATCAGCATCATGGCGTCGGCGCCGGCCTCGGCGATCTTGCCGAGGGTGGTGGGGGCGGCGTGCTCGCCGGCGGTCGCCAGCACCGGCCGGCCGCCGGCGGCGGCCACCACCTCCGGCACCCAGAATCCAGCGATCATCGGCGGGTCCAGCCACTCGACGCAGGCGATCGTCGGGCGGTCCTTCAGCGCCGGCACCCGCTCGGCGATCACCTCGACCCGCTCGCGCGCCCGCTCCGCCAGCTCGCGCCCGGCCCAGCGGATGTCGAGGGTCTCGCCGACCACCCCGAAGGTGGCCCAGACCTGCTTCAGCGTGGTCGGCGCCAGCGACACGATGCGCGGCGTCGCCCCGGTCCACTCGGCCAGCGCCGCTTCCAGGTCCTTCTCGGTGACCGCGCAGGTCGCGCACTGGTGCTGGGTGAGGATCACGTCCGGGCGGGCGGCGCGCAGCCGCTCGGCGTCGACCTCGAACACCGACAGCGCCTTCTCGATCAGCTTGCGGACGTTGCGGTGGAGGCCGCGCGACGGCTTGGCGGGATCGACGCGCGGCCGGGTCATCGACGGCACGTGCACGATCTCGACCGGGTAGTCGCAGGCGTGGCTGCGCCCGACCAGACGTTCCGTCAGCCCAAGGGCGGCGACGATCTCGGTCGCGCTCGGCAACAGGGACACGATTCGGGGGGCGCGCATGCTCTGGGTCAACTCCGGGCCGCGCCGCCGGTTGCGGTCACGACGGCTGTGGGCACGACGGCTGCTGTCACGATGGTTGGGCCTGCTGGTCCGACTGCTCGCGGCGCTCGCGGTGGATGAGCCAGAGGTTGCGGGCGTAGATGAACAGGCCGGTGCCCTGCCCGAGGATGAACACCGGGTCCTGCCGCCAGAACGCGTAGACGAACAGCGTCGCCCCGCCGGCCAGCGAGAAGTACCAGAACGCGATCGGGATCACGCTCTTGCGGCTGATCTCGCTCTTCAGCCACTGCACCAGGAAGCGCATGGTGAACAGCGCCTGCCCGGTGAAGCCGACGATCAGCATGATCGCCTCCTCCACGGACAGGTTCTTGAACATGTCCAAGGCGACTCACTCCACTTCGTGGACGTCGAGGCCGCGCGGGGCGCGGCGGATGAGCCATATCACGCCGACCAGGTCCGGGATACCGACCAGGGCGCGGCCGAAATTGTTGTACTTCGACTGCCCGCTCGGCCGCGGCCGGTGGTTGACCGCCACCACCTCGACCACCGCCCCCTCGCGCTGGGCCAGCGCCGGCAGGTAGCGGTGCATGTGGTCGAAATACGGCATCGCCAGGTACAGCGCGCGCTCGTACAGCTTCAGCGAGCAGCCGGTGTCCGGGTTGTCGTCGCCGAGCAGCGCCCGCCGGATGGCGTTGGCGACGCCCGACGCCCGGCGCTTGGCCGGGCTGTCGCGCCGGTTCACCCGGTGGCCCGTCACCATCACCCGGCTTCGCCCGGCGGCGTCGGCGCGCTGCCAGACCTCCAGCAGCTTCGGGATGTCGGCCGGGTCGTTCTGGCGGTCGCCGTCGAGGGTGGCGATCAGCCGGCCGCGCGCCGCCCTGACACCGCTGCGCAGCGCCGCACTCTGCCCGGCGCGCCGGGAATGCCGCACCACCCGCAGCTCCGGCACGCTGGCGCGCAGGGAGGCCAGGACCTCGGCGGTGCGGTCGGTCGAGCCGTCGTCGACGTAGACGATCTCGTAGCCGCCCCCGTGGCCGCCGTGCGCCGCGCACACCGGCGCCAGCGCCGCGCGGATCTCGGCGACCAGCGGGGCGACGTTGTCCTGCTCGTTCAGCACCGGGACGACCACCGACAGCAGCGGCGCGCCGGCCGGGGGCGGCGGGGTCGCGGTCGGCAGGGTCTCGGCCGACGCGGTGGCGGCCGGTAGGGGCGGGCGATCCGGCACGGGCCTCGGCTCGTCGGTTAAGGTCGCGGTGGTGATACCGCCGCGGGGGGCGGGGAGACAAGGAGGAAGGGTGGGGGGACTGTCTGGAGGCCGGTGTGGGCGGTGACGGCCATCGAAAGGCTGGAGGAGATCCGAACCATCCCGGTGAGTTGTTCCCAACCGTCGGCTTTATCCGTCCCCAACCTGGACGCGTCTCTCCTGCATGCGCTTCGCGGCCAATGCCTTCCGGCTCCAACTCCACGCTCTGGCCTGCAACCTCGCCAACTTCCTGCGGACAGCGGCGACGCCCGAGGTCATCGAGCGGTGGCCGCTGACAAGTCTTCGGGAACAGCTGATCAATACGGGTACACGGCTGCTGAGAACGGAAACTGCATTGAATAACGGAGTTTTCAACAGTGCAATAAATGGAGGCGTTCCAAATGGGGAATGTCACATTATTATCGGTCTATCGGTTGACTGCCTCAGAGAGGACCGCGCGGGATGGCGGATGCTGGCATAGCGGTTTCCGTGACGGAGACCCTGGAGGACGGCCGCACCGTGTTCCGGGACCGGGTCATTCCATTCACCGGGATGCTGGACGCGATGCGGATGACGGGCACGCTTCCCGCCACCTCGCTAAGCTTTCGCTGGACACCGGGCACGTTCGATTTCGATATCCACTTGGCCCCCAGGCGCAGGCTGGTCCTCGTTCTCGAGGGCGGGCTTGAGATCGTCGTCGGAGCCGGGGAGCGGCGGGTGTTTCGTGCAGGCGACGTTCTTGAGATCACCGACGCTTGGGGTCAAGGGCATCGCAGTCGGGCGCTGGACGGCCGGCCCTTCCGGTCGGCGTTCATCGCCCTGGACGACGAGGTTCATCTGGACCGGCGCACATCTCTCGACGCGTCGATCGAGGGCAGGCCATCCGACCTCCGCTATCCCCGCAACGTCGCGACCGCCGACGGCGGATCGACCACGGTCTGGGAACGGATGCCCTACCGGTACGGCGGACCGGAGGGCCTGGTGACCGAGGAGATTCCACTCACCGGCTTTCAGTTCGTGCTTGCCCCGGCGACGCTGGACTACGACTGGCACACCGCCCCGCAACGCCAAGCCGTCATCGTGCTAACCGGCGGCCTCGAGACCGAGACCACCGACGGCTCCCTCGCCCGCGTCGAGAGCGGCGCATTCCTGTTCGGCGAGGACACAACCGGGCGCGGTCACCGCACGCGCGCGGTGGAAGGCAAGCCGAGGCTTAGCGTGTTCGCGCACCGCCACTGACGTTGGACGGATTTCGGCCGACGCGCCGGTCGATCAGCAGCGCCTCAGATTGAGATCAGGTGAAGATCTGGAGGGAAGATCTGGTGGATCTGGTGACAGTCCATTTATGGATCTGGTGTAGAGGCGCGTTCCAAAAGTAAGTGCAACAGGGCACGCTCCGGTGCGCTGGGACGGGAGCGGTGCGGGTGGGTGGCGGCCGCACTCGCCCGGCTCGGTCTCGCCAAGTTCGCCGCTGCTCTGCCGCGCCAGCTCTCCGGCGGCATGTGCCAGCGCGTCGGCATCGCCCGCGCCCTGGTGGCAAGCCCGGCTGGCTGCTGCTGGACGAGGATCCACCGACCGGTCGCTGACATCGTCCGCGCCCTACGGGTTCGGATGGTGTCCGGGCGGAATCTCTTGGCCGGCGCTGAACCCGGGGCGCTCACGGCACCCACCCTCGCTCGCGGAAGTATCGGGTCGCGCCCGGATGCGGTGGCGCAGGGCCGCCAGACTCGACCATGTCGGCGATCGACAGCCTCGAGAAGGCCGGGTGCAGGCGGCGAAAATCCTCGAAATTCTCGAACACCCCCTTGGTGATCTCGTAGGCCAGGATGTCGGACAGCCGTGCCGTCGCGACGACAACGGCGC
>CAYNFA010000114.1:0-9079 GCA_964396345.1 uncultured Thalassobaculum sp. | reverse complement strand
GTGGCGGTAGATGGCGCCCTCGGAGATCCCGACCGCGGCGGCGATGTCCTTGGTGGTGGTGGCGTAGACGCCCTTGGCGGCGAACAGGGCGAGGGCCTCCCGCTCGATGCGGTCACGGGTGTCGGGGTGGCGCGGCATAACTTCGATCACGCGGTAGTAAACGTTCACTTACTATCCTTCTTGAAATCGACCGAATCAAGTCCGATTGTGGCGCCGTCGGGTTTCCCGACGCAGGAGAGTGCTCGATGCGCGCGTCACGCCGGCAGATACTCACCCTGTTGCTCGCCGGTCCGATCGGGCTGGCGCCGCTCCCCGCCCGGGCTGCCGGGACCGCGGCGGCCGAGCTGGCGCCGACCCCGGCCTGCACCGACGCCGCCGAGCGCACCCGGGCGCAATCGGAGGGGCCGTACTTCACCCCGCAATCGCCGCTGAAGCGGGACTTCGCCGCCGACAGCCCGGGCGGCACCCGCATCACCGCCGCCGGCTTCGTGCTCGACACCGTCTGCCGGCCGCAGCCGGGCGCCCTTGTCGAGCTGTGGCATGCCGACGCCGACGGCCGTTACGACAACGACGGGTTCCGGCTGCGCGGCCACCAGTTTACCGACGCCGAGGGGCGCTGGGCGTTCGACACCATCGTCCCGGGCCGCTACGTGAGGCGGACGCCGCACTTCCACGCCAAGGTCCAGCGCCGCGGCGGCCCGATCCTGACCACCCAGATCTACTTCCCGGGCGAGCCCGCCAACGCCCGCGACCGGATGTTCGACGAGCGTCTTCTGCTGGCGGTGTCCGATGTGCGTGGGGGCAGGATAGGGCGGTTCGATTTCGTGATGGGCGCGCGGGGCTGAACCGCCGCCGCCCGCAGGGCCGGCGGCTTCGGCACCAGCGCCGCCACGATCTGCACTTATCTGGCGAACAGCCCAGTGGCGATGCCGAGTTGCGGGACCAGGTCGTGGGCGCCGAGTGCCGCGCGCCTACCACCGTGCCTTCCGACGTCGGCGGGAGGCCGTGAGCGTTGCCAGAGGCCGCCCCCGCCTGCCGGCCGCAGCCTGGCACACTGGTCGAGTTCTGGCATGCCGGGATCCGCGACCGGGTTTTTGACGATCGCTGCCGTCGCTGTTGTTCGTGATTGCAGGCGAAATCCATGATCCTCTTAAGTTTGACGGACGAACGCCCCTATTCTCTTGCACATCGAAGGTTGATTTTAAGTTTTGCGATGAATTCTAATAAAATTAGATATACTATTGATTTAAAGAACAATATTCTTACGATATAACACTGGGAAAGTTTGGAGAACGGACGTGCCGGTTCGATACCCTGGGCGAAGACAGCCTCGGGGGCCCGAGAACCGACAACGATCGAGCCGACGTAGCAGAAAGCCGCCGAGCACCCGCGACTGAATTCGCGGGCGCCGTTCAACGTTGGAAAGGACGGATACAATGTCCGTATGGAGATACAATCCAGACGCAAATCAGGACGGCACGGGTGACGGGCTAGCGGATCTGTATTATCGCCCTGCAGCCACGGACGTCACGGTAGCGTCGTTCGACTGGGATCTGACAGCCGTCACCATCGACATTTCCGGTGGTGTCTGGCGGATCAACGGTACCAATCTCACCAGTTCGACCGGCACCAACACCAACACGACCTGGGATGCGCTGTCCATCAGTCACAGCACTGGTGGGTTGGGCAGCTCGCTCAACGCGACCGGAGGGAACCAGGCCGACTCGATTATCGGCACCAACAACGCCGACACGCTCAGCGGCGGCGCCGGCAACGACTTGATCACAGGCTTGGCGGGCAACGACCTCATCGTCGGCGGCACGGGGAACGACACCCTCTCCAGCGCGAGCGGCAACAACACGATCAGGGGTGGTGACGGGAACGACTCGCTGATCGGCGGCTCGTCCGCCGATCTGTTGTCGGGCGGAGCCGGCAACGACACGTTGAGCGGCGGCGCCTCCGGCGACACACTTTCAGGCGGCGGCGGTGCCGATTCCCTGGTCGGCGGCGCCGGTACGGACGTAATGGCCGGCGGTGCCGGCAACGACACGTTCAGCGGCAGCGCTTCCGACTTGAACGGCGACACGATCACGGACTTCGCCATCGGCGACAGCGTCGTGGTCGTCGGCTCGGACGCGTCGTCGCTGCACGGCAACGCCGCCGGCTCGACCCTGACCGTCGGCGGTGGCCTGGTGATCGATATGACCGGGCTGACCTCGGGAAGCGGCTTCTGGAGCGCCAGCTTCAGCGGCGGCAACACCACGATCACCCTGGTGACCTCGTTCTCCTCCTCCGGCGGCGATGGCGACAATTCCGGGGGCACCGTGACGGTGACCGACGGCGGCTTGAACGACACCTCGGGCGGATCGCGGACGCTGACCAACACCGGCACCGCCAGCGGCTCGGCGGCGATCGTCCAGAACACCGGCAACAACGGCAACGTGGTCACGGCCACCCTGCCGGCATCGGTCAGCATAACCTCCCAGGGCCCGTCAACGGCACAGTCGGGAACCGACGCCGTGAACTCTCTGGTCGGCGCCATCGAGGGCCGCGGGTCGACCGGACAGGTCGGGCTGGTCGGCAACGCCCGGACCTTCCTGAACACGCTGTCGTCGACCACAACCCTGGACATCCGGACCATCGTGCCGACCCTGACATCGGGCGTCACGACCGACGCCCCGATCGTGATCACCGGCAGCGCCGGCGGCAGCCGGTCCGAGGCGTTCGTGATCGACATGCGCTCGATCACCGGCAAGACTCTGCAGATCGACAACATCGAGTTCGTCTCGATCCTCGGCAACGCCACGGTATCGGGCGGTGCCGGCGACAACTACGCGACCGGGGACGACAGCGCGCAGTTCATCTCGCTCGGCGCCGGCAACGACACGCTGTACGGCGGCGGCGGCAACGACACCATCGGCTCCGCCGGTGGCGATGACCGGCTGTTCGGCGAGGCCGGAGCCGACACCGTGATCGGCGGCGCCGGCAGCGATTCGCTGTGGGGCGGGACCGAAGCCGACGTGATGTACGGCAATACCGACGGCGATCTGCTGTACGGTAACCAGGCTGGCGATACCCTGTACGGCGGCCAGGGCGACGACAGGGTGTTCGGCGGCCGGGACGCCGACATTGTCTACGGCAACCTCGCCAACGACGTGCTGTACGGCAACCTCGGGGCCGACACGTTGTTCGGCGGCCAGGGCAACGACGCCCTGTTCGGCGGCCAAGACAACGACCTGCTGGTCGGCGGTCTCGGCAGCGATACGCTTCACGGCGGGCTCGGCGACGACACGTTGGCCGGTGGCGGCGGTGCCGACCTGATCGTCGTCGGCAATGGCGGCGGTGCCGATCGGGTGACCGATTTCGACGGCTTGGGCGGCGACCGGGTCCAGATCGCATCGAACATCAATGACACCGGGATCGACACCTACGCCGAATTGCTGGCGGCGGCGACCGATGCCACCGACGGAGTATCGATCGCACTCGGCGGCGGCAACACGCTGACACTGAACAGCGTCAGCGTCTCAGAGCTGCAATCGGGGTGGTTCGTTTTCAGCTAGGCAGCGGCACCCGATCCAGGCGCGTGCCTCCAGTGTCTCCGCAATTGAAGGGCCGTTCCCGAGCGTGAAGGGCCGTTCCTGAGCGCTGCGCCGGCGGCTGTCGCTCCAGGACGAGAGCCGGACACCGGCCGACCAGCCGACTCTCCGACGAATAGGGTCATCCTGAACGCGAGCGTCACCCGGTAAGGCTCTAATCTATGATGATTTTTGAAAGGGTGATAGGATGGAGGGAATAGTTTCTGTCCAGGCGATCGAGGCGTACCGATGGAAGCACCGCTGACGGCGCCACGACCGGTGCCACGGATCGTCGTCCTGGCGACCGCCGCCATCGGCCTGCTGGTCGCGTCCTGCGCCGGCGACACCCGCCCGCCTGCCCCGGAGCCGAACCCGGCGGTCTACGGCCAGCCGACTGCGGGGGATCCCTGGGGGCACTACATCCGGGCGGCGGCCCAGCGCTTCGACGTGCCGGAGGGCTACATCCGCACCGTGATGCAGATGGAGAGCGGGGGGCGAACGACGCTGGGCGGACGTCCGATCACCAGCCGCGCCGGTGCCATGGGGCTGATGCAGGTCATGCCGGCGACGTTCGCCGAGCTGCGACGCAAGCACGATCTCGGCCCCAATCCCCACGATCCCTGGACCAACATCCAGGCCGGCACCGCGTATATTCGCGAGATGTACGACCTGTACGGCGCGCCTGGCTTCCTGGCCGCCTACAATTGCGGTCCAGGCTGCTACGGCGAATACCTCGCCGGGCGACGCAATCTGCCGGGCGAGACCCGGGGCTATCTCGCTCGGGGCACGCGGATGATCGCGGCGAGAGAGCCGGGCGTCCGCATCGCCTCGGCCATCGAATATCGTCCGCGCGAGCGGGTCGCCACCGGCAGCGAGAGCGTCGCCGGCGCTGCGAGGGTGCCGCCGCCGGGGCAGGCTGCTGCCCCCGCCGCCGCTCCCGCTGCCCAGTCACGCTCGCCGTTGGTGGCGACGCTGCCGCCTCCGCCCGCCGTGCGGGGCCAGGCCCGGCCGCCGGTCTGGGTCGCGGCCCCGGCGCCGGTTCCGGCCACGGATCCCGCCCCTGTTTCGACCCCGGTCGGATCGGCGCCGCCCGGAGGCTGGGCCATTCAGGTCGGAGCCTTCAGCACGCCCACCGCCAGCAGCCAGGCGGCCGAACGGGCGCGCCAGCTGTCGCCCGATCTGCAGACCTATGAGGTCCGGATCTCCGAGGTCGCGACCTCGGCCGGCACGCTCTACCGGGCGCGCGTCGTCGGGCTCGACGAGCAGAGGGCGAACTCGGTCTGCCTGCGGCTGTCCGAGATGGGGGCCGCCTGCGTCATGGTGCGCGAGAGCTGAGCCGATCGCGGGACCCTGACCGAACCGTCTCCACCCACTCGACGGTCGGGTCCCTGAACCAGGATCACGCCGCCGCCGCCTGCTGGGCCGGCGGCTTCGGCAGCAAAGCCACCATGATCTGCACCAGCCCGGCGAACAGCCCGGTGGCGATCCCGAGCTGCAGGGCGAGGTCGTAGGAGCCGAGGACCGCGAACAGCCAGCCGCCGCCGAAGGCACCGATGAAGCTGCCGATCTGGTGGCTGAAGAACGTCACGCCCTGCAGCATGGCCAGCCAGCGCAGGCCGAACAGCTCGACCACCGTTCCGGTCACCAGCGGCGCCACGCCGAGCCATAGGAAGCCCATGATCGCGGCGAACACCACCGTGCTTTCCGGCGTCGGCGGCTGCACGAAGTAGGCGGCCAGCGTCACCGAGCGGATGATGTAGATCAGGCCGAGCAGCGCCTGCTTGTTCCAGCGCCCGCCGGCCCAGCCGAAGAACAGGCTGCCGAGCACGTTGAAGCCGCCGATGGTTCCGAGCGCGGTCGCGCTCAGCATCGGGTCCATGCCGCAGAGCAGCAGGTAGGAGGGCAGGTGGGTGGTCAGGAACACCAGCTGCATGCCGCACACGAAATAAGCGAGCGACATCACCACGAACGGCAGGTTGCGCGACGCCAGCTGGAGGGCCGGAAGGGCGGTCAACGCGTCGGCGCCGCCCGAGGTCGTCGCCGCCTCCGGCCGCCGGTCGACCCGCCCGGCCAGCCACGCCGAGGGGATCATCACCAGCGCGAGGACCACGAAGCCGATCGCCCCGAACCGCCAGCCATACTCGGTCGACAGCAGCTGGCCGATCGGGGCGGCGATCAGCGCGCCCACCGATCCCGCCGCCGAGACGATGCCGAGATACGAGCTGCGGCGCTCGGCGGGCACCACCCGGGCGGTGACCGCGAGCGCCATCGAGGCCGACGCGAACGCCATGGCGACGCCGATCAGCACGCCGGCGCCCAGCATCACCGACAGCAAGCCCTGCGCGCCGGCCATCAGGGCAAGGCCGGCGACGTAGAGAACCGCGCCGGTGATCATCACCGGGCGGTACCCCCAGCCGGTCGCCAGGGCGCCGACGAACGGCTGGAACACGCCCCAGATCAGGTTCTGCACCGCGATCGCGAACGCGAAGTCGGAGACCGAGATGGCCAGTTCCGCCGTCAGCGGCGTCATGAAGATGCCGAGGCTCTGGCGGATGCCCATGGCGACGCTGAGCATCACCGAGGCACCGATCAGGATGGGCACCACCGCCCGCACGCTGCTGTCTCGCTTCACGACGATCCTCCGCGAGCCCGGGGGCCGGGCACTTGCGCGCGGCTAAGCTACGTCGGTGGAGATCGTCGCCGCAATCGCCGGATTTGGCAGCAGTCCCTGTCCAGGTGCGATCAGCCCGGCGCAGTCATCCGGGCAGGCCGGGCGGCACACGCGTCAGGGTCCGGCGAAGGCGACGAGGCGGCCGCAGACCAGCCCTCCCAGCCAGCAGATCAGCGAAATGGCGGCGTGTCCGGCGAGCCGCCGGTCGTCTGCGCCCTCCAGCCACCAGCCGGTCCTTACGTGCAGCGCCAGCGCCGCCAGCGCCCCGGCGGCAACCAGCGCCATCTTGACCTGGAACAACCCGAGATCGCCATACTCTCCGGCCCGCGTGGCGAACAGCAGCACCCCGGCGGCCGCGGCCAGCGCCAGCCCCGAGGCCGCGACCGGCACCAGCACCCGGGCCAGATCCTGACGCGGCACCGACCGCCAGACCCCGAGCAGCCGCAGATCCAGAGGGACGATCGCACCGACCAGCAGGGCTATGCCCAGCACATGGGCGGTATTCGCGGCCGCGTATTCCCAGCGCGCGCCGCGGAGGTGCTGGGCGACCGCGCTGGCCTCCAGGGCCGCCAGGATGCCGTCCAAGCGGCTAGTTTCGGCCGGAGTAGAGGATGTGCTCCTTGTCGCCGATGTACACCCGGATCGCCTTCAGCAGCCGGTCGGCGGCGTTGGCGGACGGTTCGCCCACCACCCGGATCTCGACGCCCTCGGCGAGGTCGCCGTCCTTCAGGCCGGCGCGCTCGTTGCGCCAGGGCTGGCCGACCTCGATGGTCCAGATCTCGCCTTCGACGTCGACCTCCAGGACCCCGTGCGGGTTGCCGAGGCGGGCGGTCTTGATCACCCCGGTCAGCTCGATGTTTCCGCCGGTGGTCCACGACCAGCCGTGATGGGCGGCCGCCGTGCCGGCCTGGAGTGCGAGACCGAGCGCCAGCAGCGCCGTCAGGAGCAGTCTCTTCATCGTCGTTCTCCGCCTCTCGATGCGATGAGTCTTCGCCTTTTGAGATACGCGCGCGGCCGCTGTCTGCAAGTAACGCACGCGGTTTTGAACGGGTGCGCCGCCCGGCCGCCGCCGGATTGCTCTACGATCCCGGGAACGGTGCCTCTGCGCCACCCCCAACCGGACGGAGCGACGTACCATGCAGCGCAAGCGAGCCAGCGATTTCGACCCCCGTCTCCTGGAGCTTTACGACGGCTACGTCCACGGCAAGCTGACCCGGCGCGGCTTCATCGACGCCGCCGGCAAGATCACCCTCGGGGCGGCAGCGGCCGCGGCCGTGCTGGAGAGCCTGCAGCCGAATTACGCCCTGGCCAGCCAGGTGTCGCCGGACGATCCGGTGATCCGCGTCGAACGGATCGAGTACCCGTCGCCCAAGGGCCACGGCACCGTCCGCGGCCTGATGGCGCGCCCGGCCGACGCCGCCGGCAAGCTGCCGGCCGTGCTGGTGGTGCACGAGAATCGCGGGCTCAACCCCTACATCGAGGATGTCGTCCGGCGCACCGCCAAGGCCGGCTTCCTGGCGCTCGGTCCCGACGGTCTGACCCCGCTCGGCGGCTACCCGGGCAACGACGACGACGGCCGCGAGTTGCAGCGCAAGCTCGATCCCGCCAAGCTGATGGAGGATTTCTTCGCCGGCTACGAGCACCTCGCCGGCCACGCCGACAGCACCGGCAAGGTCGGCGCCGTCGGCTTCTGCTACGGCGGCGGTGTCTGCAACGCGCTGGCGGTAGCCTATGCCGAGCTGGCGGCCTCGGTGCCGTACTACGGCCGGCAGGCGAGCGTGGAGGACGTGCCGGCGATCAAGGCGCCGCTGCAGCTGCACTACGCCGAGCTGGACGAGCGCATCAACGCCGGCTGGCCGGCCTACGAGGCGGCGCTCAAGCAGCACGGCAAGACCCATGAGGTGCATTTCTACCCGGGCGCCAACCACGGCTTCCACAACGACACCACGCCGCGCTACGACGCGGCGGCGGCGGAACTGGCGTGGTCGAGGACGATTGAGATCTTCCGGACGCATCTGGGGTGAGGGGGCAGATCGACGGCCTCAACCGCCTTGGCTGCCGGTCCATTCCGAGCGCGTCGACTCGTATCAGACTTACCCGTGCTCGCTGCCCGAAAATGGGTAGGAGCCGGAGGGGAAGGTGCGGGCATGGGTCATGCCGATTTTCTCCATTGTACGGCGCGATCGATCAGCAGGGGACGCCGGCCCCTTTGGTCATGGACGGAGGTCGGATCGAGAGACACGATGTAGATGTCTCCCCGCTCCGTCAGATCAGCTCATCACCGACCGGCTCATCGGACGGTCCCACGGGTTCAGGAGCGGCACGCCAGTCGCCTCGAAGTCGGCGACGTTGCGGGTGACGACGGTCATTCCGTGAATCATGGCCGTCGCCGCGATGAGAGCGTCCCTGTCGGCCCGGCGGTCGGGCACGTGCAACCGGGCGCATCGAAGCGCGACCGCAGCGTCGATCGGCAAGGCCCTTTCGGCGAACTCCGGCACGACGTGGCCGTCCAGCCATGCCCGCAATCGTGCACCCTGGTTGGCATCGCGCCGCTCGACCTGTAGGACGCCGATCTCCAGCTCCATGAGGGTGACGGCCGAGATGAAAAAGCTCGCGGCGTCTTCCTGCGCGAGCCAGGTCGTGACATTCGCGTTGGCTCGACCGTCCCCGGCCTTGCGCAGCTCGGAGATGACATTGGTGTCGAGCACGAACATCACGAGAGGTCCGGTACCCGGCTTTCGATGGTCGCCCGCGGCGGCTCGAACTCGATCTCGGAAAGCCCTGGCATCGACAGCGCCTCGACGATGTTTCGCTGCCTTCCGGTCAGCTTGCG
>CAYNFA010000113.1:0-9123 GCA_964396345.1 uncultured Thalassobaculum sp. | reverse complement strand
GGCCCGCCGAACATCGGCGGCCATGACCTTTTTGCAGAAGAGCCTGGACACTACTTGCCAGGGGAGGGTTGGATCCCGCCGACGCGACCGACCCCTCTCCTCAACATCACCCCGGACGAACGCGCCCGGAGGGCGGGTCGATCGGGGGGCCAACGGCTGCCGCGAGCACGCTCAGACGTGGCGTGGTATCCGGTCGGCCAGGATGCGGAGCGCGGTGCGGACCGCTTCGCGCCGGATGTCGGTACGGCTTCCCTCGAATTCATGGCGTTCGTGGATGGTGACGCCGCCGGTCATCGCCGACGCGAAGTGGACCAATCCGACGGGTTTGCCGGGTGTTGCCCCGCCCGGGCCGGCGATGCCGGTGACGGCGATCGTCATGAGGGCGCGCGACTTGGCGAGCGCGCCGATCGCCATGGCCTTGGCGACCTCCTCCGAGACGGCTCCGTGCCGCAGGATCATCGGCGCCGGCACCCCCAGCAGCTCGGACTTGGCCTCGTTGGAGTAGGTGACGAACCCGCGGTCGAAGACGTCGGACGAGCCGGCGATTTCGGTCAGACACCCGGCCACCAGCCCGCCGGTGCAGGATTCCGCGGTGGCGACGGTCAGGCCGGCCTCACGGCAGGCGTGCAGCAGAGCTGAGGCAGCGTCGACCAGAGCCTCGGGCAGCATCAGGGATCTCCTGGCGTGTCAGGCGGCAAGGATCGCCCAGCGGGCGACGGCGATCACGGCGACAGCGTAGAGTCCGGCCACCAGGTCGTCGAGCATCACGCCGGCGGCGGTCTTCATCCGTCGATCGATCCACCCGGCCGGCGGCGGCTTCAGGATATCGAACAGCCGGAACGCCAGGAAACCGGCCAGCCACCACAGCGGGTCGAGCGGGCAGGCCGCGAGCGTCAGCCACTGGCCGGCGACCTCGTCGATCACCACCGGTCCCGGATCCGACTGGCCGGTGCTGCGCTGGTAGGCGCGGATCGCCGGAATGCCGACGATCGCTGCCACGGCGGCCGCGGCCAGAAGTGCCGGCCATCCGCCGAACGCAGCGATCGGCCAGGCGAGGCCGACGGCCAGCAGCGAACCCCAGGTTCCGGGCATCGTCGGCAGGTAACCGCTGCCGAGGCCGGTGGCGACCAGAATGCGAGGGTCGCTGAGCGAGGGCCGTCCGGCCGAAGTCGGTTCAGTCATCGGTGGGCTCCACGGCGGGCATGACGATTGTCGCCGCCGCCTGTGCCGCCACGCCTTCGCCCCGGCCGGTAAAACCCAGACGCTCGGTGGTGGTGGCCTTGACCGAAACACGGTGTACTGGAAGGCCGCATATGCCGGCTATGCGCTCCTGCATGGCGCCGCGGTGCGGACCGATCTTCGGGCGCTCGCAGATCACCGTCAGGTCGAGGTGCACGACCCTCCCGCCGCGCTCGCGCACCCGGCGTACCGCGTCCTGCAGGAACCGATCGGACGAGGCCCCCCGCCAGCGCGGGTCGCTCGGCGGAAAGTGCGTCCCGATGTCACCGTCGCCGAGAGCCCCGAGTATGGCGTCGGTCAGGGCGTGCAGGCAGACGTCGGCGTCCGAGTGGCCAACCAGCGCGCCGGGGTGCGGTATCGACACGCCACCGAGCATCATCGTCGAACCCGGGCCGATGCGGTGCACGTCGAAGCCGGTGCCGACCCGGGTCTCGAAAGCGCGGCCCAGACGCGCCTCGGCGCGAGCGAGGTCTTCGGCGGTCGTCAGCTTGCCGGCATCCTCCGCCCCTTCGACCAGCGCGACCTCCAGACCGGCCCGCTCGGCGAGTGCTGCGTCGTCGGTGGCCGTCAAACCGGCCGTCGTCTCCCGATGCGCTGCCAGGATCTCGGGGTAGCGGAAGCCTTGTGGCGTCTGGGCGCGCCAGAGGTCTTCGCGTGGCACCGTAAACTCGACCAACCCGCCCGACCCGCGCTTCAGAGTGTCGACGACCGGGAGGACGGGCAGGGCGGCCGGTGACGCGTCGAGGGCGTCGAGCACCCGGTCGATCACGACCGGCGGGACAAAGGGCCGCGCGGCGTCGTGGATCAGGACACGGTCGGGGGCCGAGGCTGCGAGGGATTCGAGGCCCCGGCGGACGGATTCCTGACGCTCGACGCCACCCGTGACCGGGCCCAGCAGGTCGAGACCGGCGGTGGCGGCGTCGTACAGCGCGCGGTGCCCGTCGGCAATCACCACCCGGACCGCGTCGACCCGAGGGTGATCGACGAACGCCATGACGCTGTGCCGAAGCACCGAGGTGCCGGCGAGCGGTCGGTACTGTTTCGGCATCCCCCCGCCAGCGCGCTCGCCGCGTCCGGCGGCCACGATCAGTGCAATGGTCGTCACGCGGTCCCCTTGTCGTCGATCGCGCCACGCGGCTGTCACACAGCGCAGCCCCTGGAGCGGCGGGCGATCTTAGTGTAGGCATCCGCGCATGTCTCTGGCCCTGAACCTGACGGCACTCGCGGCGCTGGTGCCCGCATCGCTCCTGGCGGTGCGGCCGGGGTCGAGCGTCGGGATGCGGCTGTGGTTCGCCATCGCCGTCGCCGCGGTCGGGGCCTGCGGATGGAGCATTGCCCGCCTGGCTGACCACTGGGACCCGGGTCTCGGGGTCGCGCTCTGGATCAGCGTTGCCGCGATCCTGCTGGCTTTCTCGGTGATCGTGCTGATCCGGCCCTGGGCCGGCCGGCTTGCCAGCCTGCTCGGCCCGTATCTGCTCGTGATGGGAGCCATTGCGGTTCTGGCCGACCGGCCAGAGCCAGTGGGGGTGGTCGGGCGACTGCCCGAGGCGTGGGTGATCGTGCATATCCTGGTGTCGCTCATGACCTACGCTCTGGCGACCCTGGCAGCCGTGGCCGGGCTGTCGGTGGTGCTCAAGGGCGACGCCTTGAAGGCCAAGCGGGACAGCGGCTGGCGTGCCGGCCTGCCGGCCGTGGCCGACGCCGACCGCCTGCAGTTCCAGTTGCTGCTGCTGGCCTTGATCGTTCTCGGGATCGGGATCGTCAGCGGCATGGCTCTCGAGATCGCCGAGACCAGTCGCCTGATGGCCATCGACCACAAGACCGTGCTGTCGCTCGTGGCCTTCCTGGTGGTGGCCGCGGTGCTCGGGCTGCACAAGTGGTCGGGCCTCAGGGGGCGCCGGGCCGCCCGGGTGGTGCTGGTCGTTTACCTGCTGCTGACGCTGGCCTACCCAGGCGTCAAGGCGATCCGGGGTGTGATGGCCGGCTGACAACGCCGCGCTTGCGAATTCCAGCGGCGGCGTTACTCTTGCCCAAGAATTCATCACGCCATTGGCCTGCCTAAAAGATGAGCATATCAATCGGACCGATCACCCTCGCGGACCCCGTGCTGCTCGCGCCGATGTCGGGCGTGACCGACCGCCCGTTCCGGCGGATCGTGCGCGGCTATGGCACCGGGCTCGTGATCTCCGAGATGATCGCCAGCGATGCCATGCTGCGCGAGGTCCGCGACGAGCTGCGGAAGGCCGAGATCGACGCCGATGACGCCCCGGCGGTCGTCCAGCTCGCCGGCTGGGATCCGGCCACCATGGCTGAGGCCGCCCGGCTCGCCGTTGATGGCGGGGCGGCTGTCATCGACATCAACATGGGTTGCCCGGTCAAGAAGGTGGTCAACCGGCTGGCGGGATCGGCGCTGATGCGCGACGAGGCGCTCGCCGGGCGGATCATCGAGGCGGTCGTGCGCGCGGTGCCGGTCCCGGTGACGCTGAAGATGCGGACCGGCTGGGACGAGAACGACCGCAACGCCCCGCGACTGGCGCGGATCGCCGAGGAGG
Source organism: uncultured Thalassobaculum sp. (assembly GCA_964396345.1). GTDB lineage: Bacteria > Pseudomonadota > Alphaproteobacteria > Thalassobaculales > Thalassobaculaceae > Thalassobaculum_A. The sequence continues at coordinate 5,332 of CAYNFA010000113.1, read as the reverse complement.
CGGGCGTCCGGATGATCACGGTGCACGGCCGGACGCGCTGCCAGATGTACGCCGGCCGTGCCGACTGGGCATTCATCCGCCAGGTCAAAGATGCGGTGACGGTCCCGGTGGTCGCGAACGGCGATATCGCCACGCCGGACGACGCTGCGGCCTGCTTGGCGGTATCCGGCGCGGACGGCGTGATGATCGGCCGCGGTGCCTACGGCCGGCCGTGGATACTGAAGCAGGTCGCCGATCGGCTGGCCGGGCGGCCGCCGATGGCGGCTCCGTCGGTCGGCGAGTTGAAGGTGGTGATCGTCGAGCATCTGCTGGCGATGCTGTCGCATTACGGGGCCGAATCCGGAATCCGCAACGCCCGCAAGCACATCGGCTGGTACAGCCAGGGCCTGCCCGACTCCGCCGGGTTTCGTCGCGCGGTGAACAACACGGTCGAGCCGGGGCGGGTGCTCGCGGCCATCGACCATTACTTTGACCCATTGGTCGAGCGGAGAGCGGCGTGAACGCAGCATCGGTCAAACCGCTACGACGTCGCCGCGGTGGGCCCGCGATCGATGGCAATCTGGTCCTGAACGCCCTGCCGTCGGCGGTCGTCGTGGTCGATGGCGAGAACCGCATGGTGTCACTTAACATGGCGGCGGAGGACCTGATCGGGGCCAGCGCCGCCTACGCCGCCGGCCGACCGTTGTCGGAGTGGATACCCGAGGACAGCCCGCTTATCGCGATGATCGAGCAGGCCCGCGACAGCCAGTCGAGCCTGTCGGATTACGACCTGGTGATCGAGTCCCCGCGGCTCGGCCAACGCACCGTCAACCTTCAGATCGCGCCGATCCCGGAGGCGCCGGACCATGTCGCGGTCAGCCTCCAGGAGCGGTCCATCGCTTTCAAGATGCACCGCCAGCTCAGCCACCGCGGGGCGGCGCGCTCAGTGACGGCGATGGCGGCCATGCTCGCCCACGAGGTCAAGAACCCGTTGTCGGGAATTCGCGGGGCGGCGCAGCTGCTCGAGCAATCGGTGACGCCGGAGGACACGGTGCTCACCCGACTGATCTGCGACGAGACCGACCGGATCTGCGCCCTGGTGGACCGCATGGAGGTGTTCTCGGACGAGCGGCCCATTCAGCGCGGACCGGTAAATATCCACGAGGTCCTGGAACGGTGCCGTAGGGTGGCGCAGAACGGGTTTGGCCGACACGTGACCTTCGTCGAACGCTACGATCCGTCCCTGCCGCCGGTGCTCGGCAACCGCGACTTGCTGGTGCAGATCTTCCTGAACCTGATCAAGAACGCCTGCGAGGCCGTTCCCAAGGACGCCGGCGAGATCACCTTGACCACCAGCTACCGCCACGGCATGCGGGTTGCGGTAGCGGGATCGCGCGAGCGCCTCCATCTGCCTCTGCAAGTGACCGTTCAGGACAACGGGCCCGGTATCCCAGAGGACCTCCGCGCCAACCTGTTCGAGCCTTTCGTCACCACGAAGATCAACGGCTCCGGGCTCGGCCTGGCCTTCGTAGCGAAGACCATCGCCGACCACGGCGGCGTCATCGAGGTCGATTCGGCGGCTCGGCGGACGATCTTCCGGCTGACCTTCCCGATCACCGACGAGCCGACGCCGCGGCGGGTCCGACGGCGCGCTGCCACCGACCTGGAGCGCTCGCTGTGAGCGATCGTCGGGCTTCGATCCTGATTGCCGACGACGACCGGGCGATTCGCACCGTGCTCAGCCAAGCACTGACCCGCCTGGGGCATGACGTCAAGAGCACTGGAACCGCCGCGGGTCTGTGGCAGTGGGTGGAGGACGGCGAGGGCGACCTGGTGATCACCGACGTGGTGATGCCGGACGAGAACGGGCTCGACATGCTGCCGCGCATCCGACGGGCCCGACCGGAATTGCGGGTGATCGTGATGAGCGCCCAGAACACGCTCCTGACCGCCGTGAAGGCCAGCGAGCGGGGCGCTTTCGACTATCTTCCGAAGCCTTTCGACCTCAACGAGCTGATCGCAACGGTCCGCAAGGCCCTCTCGTCACCAACGCCGGCGCCGGCGGCTTCCAGCGATTCCGGGCCACCACCGCCGGCCGACGACGCGCTGCCCTTGATCGGCCGTTCCGCGGCTATGCAAGACATATACCGTGTGCTGGCGCGGCTGATGGGCACCGACCTGACCGTCATGATCACCGGCGAGTCCGGAACCGGGAAGGAGCTGGTCGCGCGAGCGCTGCACGATTACGGCAAACGGCGCGAGGGGCCGTTTGTCGCGATCAACATGGCGGCGATCCCGCGCGAGTTGATTGAGTCGGAGTTGTTCGGCCACGAGAAGGGAGCCTTCACCGGCGCGACCATGCGCGCCACCGGCCGCTTCGAGCAGGCGCAGGGCGGCACGCTGTTCCTGGACGAAATCGGCGACATGCCACTGGAGGCGCAGACGCGCCTCTTGCGGGTCCTGCAAGAGGGTGAGTACACCACGGTCGGCGGCCGCACGCCGATCCGGGCCGATGTCCGGATCGTCGCCGCCACCCACCGTGACCTGCGCCAGCTCATTCGTCAGGGGCTTTTCCGGGAGGACCTGTTCTACCGTCTAAACGTGGTGCCGATCCGCCTACCGGCGCTGCGCGAACGCATCGAGGACGTCTCCGATCTGGCTCGGCACTTCTTCGCGCAGATGCCGGCCGAGGGGCTTCCAATCAAGCACCTGGACAAGGGGGCAATGTCGCGGCTCCAGCGTTACGCTTGGCCGGGCAATGTCCGCGAGCTTGAAAATCTGTGCCGGCGCCTGTCGGCGCTCTACGCCGAGGAAACGATCGGCGAAGAGGTCATCGACGCCGAACTGGCCGAGACGGTGGAGCGGGCGGAGGCCCAGGAGGATTCTGGTCCCGACAGCCTGTCGAGCGCCGTCGAGCGGCACTTGGCGGCGTATTTCGGCGCCCATCATGACGGTTTGCCCGCGGCCGGGCTCTACGATCGAATACTCCGTGAGATCGAGCGGCCGCTGGTCACCCTCAGCCTCAACGCCACCCGCGGCAATCAGATTAAGGCCGCGGAGCTCTTGGGGTTGAACCGCAACACGCTGCGTAAGAAGATCCGCGAGTTGGACATTCCCGTCGTGCGAGGCGTACGGTCCGAGCACTGACGCGACGAAGGAAGCGCCGGGCCCGACGCTCCCCGCCGCCCACTCGCCCCGGATCCGATGACTGACTTCACCGCCCCGACATCGAAGGCCGCGCCTCCCGCGACCCCGCCGCCCGAACCGGCGCCCGTGGCCCCGGTCGCCTCGCCCTGGCTTAACGTGTTCCTGCGCTGGGCGCGCCATGTCGACCTGGAGAGGCGGCTCGCGCTCGCGCTCGCCGTGCTGGCGATCGCATCCGGCATAGGAACCGCCGTCATCCTGACAGGCTCCGGCCCGCTCGGCCCCGAACCGGACATGGTGTTGGCGGCAATCTACCTCAACATTGCCTTCCTGCTGGCGCTCGGCGCCCTGGTCACGCGCCAGCTGGTCCGGATCTGGCTGGAGCGACGGCGAGGCCAGGCCGGTTCGAGGCTGCACGTCAGGCTCGCCGTGATGTTCGCGGCGGTGGCGATCACCCCGACATTGATCGTCTCGATATTCTCCGCGGTGTTCTTCGACTTCGGCCTGCGCGGCTGGTTCAGCGAGCGGGTGGCGACAGCGGTGAACAGCTCGACCGCCGTCGCCGAGGCCTACCTCGAGGAGCATCGCCAGACGATCCGCGGCGACGCGCTCGCCATGGCCAACGACTTGAATCGGGAGGCGCCGTTCCTGCTTTCCGACCCGCGCCGTTTCGATCAGGTCATGTCGGCCCAGGCGGCGGTCCGAAACCTCACGGAGGCGGTGGTGTTCGACGGCTCCGGGCGGGCTCTCGCCCGATCCAGCCTGTCGTTCTCGTTCGACCTGGAGCCGGTGCCCGAGCGCGCGCTATCGCAGGCGCGCGACGGCGAGGTCGTCATCCTGACCAGCGAGAACGACGACCGCATCCGCGCGCTGGTGGCGCTCAACCAGTTCGTCGACGCCTTTCTCTTTGTCGGTCGCTTCGTCGACCCGGCGCTGCTGGCACACGTCGAACGGACCCAGGAGGCCGTCTCGCAGTATCAGGCGCTGGAGGGCAAACGCTTCGACTTCCAGCTGACCTTCGCGATCGTGTTTGCACTGGTCGCTCTGCTGCTGTTGCTGGCGGCGAGCTGGGTCGGCCTGCTTCTGGCCGACCGGTTGGCGCGTCCGATCAGCGCGCTGATCAGCGTCGCCGAGCGGGTGCGGGAAGGCGACCTGTCGATCCGAGTGTCGCCGGTCGGGGCCGTCGACGAGCTCGCCACCCTGAGCCGGGCGTTCAACCGAATGACCGCCCAGTTGGAATCGCAGCGCTCCGACCTGATTGACGCCAACCAGCAACTCGACGATCGCCGCCGGTTCACCGAAGCGGTTCTCGGCGGGGTGTCGGCCGGAGTGATCGGCCTCGATCCGGTCGGCAACGTAAATCTGCCCAACCGTTCCGCCAGCCGTCTGCTCGCCCTGAACCTTGATGATGCCATCGGTCAGCCACTCCAGGACCTGCTGCCGGAGTTCGGGCCGTTGATCGCCGAGGCGCAGCGCCGTCCGTGGCGCGAGAACGAGGACCAGATCGTCGTTCAGGGAGCCGACGACCAGCGCCGAACCCTGTTGGCCCGCATAGCCGCGGAGAGCGCCGGCGGTGAGGTGGCCGGGTTCGTGGTCACCTTCGACGACGTCACCGAACTGCTGTCGGCGCAACGCAAGGCCGCCTGGGCCGACATCGCCCGGCGCATCGCCCACGAGATCAAGAATCCGCTGACCCCGATCCAGCTGTCGGCGGAGCGGCTGAAGCGGAAGTACCTGTCGCAGATCACCAACGACCCCGAGACCTTCCAACGGATGACCGAGACCATTGTTCGTCAGGTCGGCGACATCGGGCGCATGGTGGACGAGTTCTCGTCGTTTGCCCGCATGCCGACCCCGGTGATGCAGCGCGAGTCGATGGGCGACCTGGTGTCGGGCGCCGTCGACTTGCAGCGAGCCGGCCGCACCGACATCACCTTCGTCCTGACGCCGCCGCCGGAACCGGTGCTGGTGACCTGCGATTCGCGTCAGATCCGTCAGGCGCTCACCAATCTGCTGCAGAACGCGGTCGACGCCATCGAGGGACGCCGCCAGGACCTTGGCGAATCCGGAGCCGAGGGCTGGTACGGCCAAGTCGAGGTGACGTTCGAACGGCAGGGGTCCCAGGTTTCCGTCACCGTCTCGGACAATGGACGGGGCCTGCCGGAGACCGATCGGGACCGCCTGACCGAGCCCTATGTCACGACCCGCG
>CAYNFA010000112.1:0-9128 GCA_964396345.1 uncultured Thalassobaculum sp. | reverse complement strand
TTGCCGTCGCCGCCGACGATCAGGTCGGCGCCGGTGCCGCCGCGGATCGAGTCGTTGCCGATGCCGCCCGACAGGATGTCGCCGCCGCCGCCGCCCAGCAGGGTGTCGTCGCCTGACCCGCCGTACAGCGAGTCGGCGTCGGCACCGCCGACGAGCGAATCGTTGCCGTCACCGCCCAGCAACAGGTCGTCGCCGCCGCCGCCGTGCAGGGTGTCATCGCCGGACCCGCCCGACAGGATGTCGGCGTCGCGCCCGCCTTTGATCAGGTCGTCGCCGGCGCCGCCGTCGAGGGTGTCGTCGCCGGCGATCCCGATCAGGGTGTCGTTGCCGTCGGCGCCGACGATCAGGTCGGCGCCGGTGCCGCCGCGGATCGAGTCGTCGCCGATGCCACCCGACAGAATGTCGCCACCGTCGCCGCCCAGCAGGGTGTCGTCGCCGGAGCCGCCGTACAGGGTGTCGGCATCGTTACCGCCGCGCAACAGATCGTTGCCGAGGCCGCCGGACAGCAGGTCGGCGCCGCCGTTGCCGACGAGCGTGTCGTTGCCGGTGCCGCCGGACAGCGTGTCGGCGTCGGCGCCGCCGACCAGCGAGTCGTCGCCGTCGGCGCCCAGCAGGATGTCGTCGCCGCCGCCGCCCTGCAGGGTGTCGTTGCCGGTGCCGCCGGACAGCACGTCGCCGTCGCGGCCGCCCCGGATCAGGTCATCGCCGGCGCCGCCGTACAGGGTATCGAGGCCGGCGATGCCGACCAGGGTGTCGTTGCCGTCGCCGCCGACGATCAGGTCGGCGCCGGTGCCGCCGCGGATCGAGTCGTCGCCGATCCCACCCGACAGGATGTCGCTGCCGTCACCACCCAGCAGCGTGTCGTTGCCGGAGGCGCCGATCAGGGTGTCGGCCTCGGCGCCGCCCTGAAGAAGATCGTTGCCATCGCCGCCTGAGAGCACGTCGGTGCCGCCGCCGCCGCGCAGCGTGTCGTCGCCGGCCCCACCGGACAATGTGTCGGCATCGCGATGACCGACCAGCAGGTCGTTGCCGTCAGCGCCGAAAAGCCGGTCCGCCCCGCCGCCGCCATGCAGCGTATCGTCGCCGGCACCACCCGATAGCGTGTCGGCGTCGGCGCCGCCGTTCAGCACGTCGTTGCCGGCACCGCCGTACAGCAGGTCGGCGCCGCTGGCGCCCACCAGGGTGTCGTTGCCGTCGCCACCGAACAGCGAGTCGGCATCACCACCGCCGCGCAGGGAATCGTCGCCGTCGCCGCCCGACACGGCGTCCAGACCGCCACCGCCGAGGAGGGTGTCATTGCCGCTGCCGCCGACCAGCAGATCGTCTTCGCGGCCACCCACCAGCCGGTCGTCGCCGACGCCGCCGGACAGGGTGTCGGCGTCGCCGCCGCCCACCAGCGTGTCGTTGCCGTCGCCGCCAACCAGCAGGTCGGCGCCGGCGTCGCCGCGGAGGGAATCGTCGCCAGCGCCGCCCGACAGGGTGTCGTCGGCAATGCCGCCGCGCAGCACATCGTTGCCGACGCCGCCGTACAGCGCGTCGACGCCGCTGCCGCCGACCAGCGAATCCTCGCCGTCGCCGCCATACAGCGTGTCGTTGCCGTCCTGGCCGAACAGCGTGTCGTTGCCGGCCATGCCGTCGATGACGTCGTCGCCGTCCTTGCCCGAGACCACGTCGTCGCCGCCGAGCGCCGAGATGGTGTCGTCGCCGGTGGTGCCGACCAGGGTGTCGGCGAACTCGGTGGCGCCGAACGGCTGGGCGAACGGGTTGACGAACCCGGCGGTCTCGAGGGCCGCCAGGTCGGCTGGCTCGGCGCTGGACGTGGCGGTCGCGCTGCGCGCGCCGTCGGGACCGACCCAGCTTGCCTGCAGGGTGCCGGAATCGGCTTCGGTCCACACGAAAGTGGTGCCCGGCGCGACGGCGACGATGCCCTCCTGGCTGTCGCCGGCGTCGAGCAGGTCGAGTGTGGCGTCGACCGGCGCGTCGGTCGGGTTGACGATCCGCCAGATCTGCTCGAGGTCGCCGTCGCCGTCGAGGTCGGCGGTGCCCATCGCCTCGAGTTGCAGCGGCGGGGTGGTGTCGAGCACCAGTGTGACCGTCCCGTCGCCGGAATCGGCCAGGGCGCCGGCGGCAAAGCTGCCGGCGACGCTGAACGTCGCATCGGCGGTACCGTCGCCGTTGGCGTCGATCGACACCGTGGAGACGCCGTCCGCCTCCGTGACCGTGACCGTCGCGATTGCCGCGTCCAGCCCGCCGATCCGGATCGTCTCGCCCGCCTCGAAGTCGGCGAGGACGTCGCCATCAAGATCGCCGAGGGTGGCGACGCGGAATTCGTCGACGCCGGCGCCGCCGACCAGGGTGTCGGCCCCGGCGCCGCCCGACAGGGTGTCGTTGCCGCCACCGCCCGACAGCGCGTCAGCCCCGGCGGCGCCGGCAAGAACGTCGTCGCCGTCGCCACCGACCAGAGTGTCTTGGCCGGCGCCACCCGACAGGGTGTCGTTGCCGGCCATGCCCGACAGCAGGTCGTCTCCCGCCAGCCCCGACACCAGATCGTCGCCGCCCAGCGCCGAGATCGTGTCGGCGCCCTCGGTGCCGATCACGGTGTCGGCGTCCTCGGTCGGCCCGGGCGGAACGTCGCTCAGCACCAGCTGGGCGATGCCGCCGGCGTCGGTCAGGGTCGCCCCGCCGACATAGCTGCCGACCACCTGGAACGAGACCTCGGCGGTGCCGTCGCCGTTGGCGTCGAGAGATACGGTGGTCACGCCGTCGGCCTCGGTCAGGGTGACGGTCGCGACCGACGCGTCGACGCCCTCGATCCGGATCAACTCACCGGGCTGATAGTCGGCGTAGACATCGCCGTTGAGCTGGTGGAACTGGGTCACCTGGAAGACGTCGGTGCCGCTGCCGCCGTAAACCGTGTCGGCGCCGGCACCAGCGAAATTCATGTCGTCGCCGTCGCCACCGCTGATCACGTCGTCGCCGACGCCACCGGACAGGACGTCGTTGCCGGCGCCGCCGGACAGGATGTCGTTGCCCTCGCCGCCGAACAGGGAATCGGCGCCGTCGCCGCCGTCGAGCAGGTCGTCGCCCGCACCGCCGGTCAGGGCATCGTTGCCGGCCTCGCCGCGCAGGGTGTCGTTGCCGGTCCAGCCGCCAAGCGTGTCGTTGCCGTCCCCGCCCAGGACCGAATCATCGCCGTCGACCCCGCCCAGGACATCGTCGCCGGCGCCACCCGACAGGGTGTCGTTGCCGTCGGCGCCGTGCAGGGTGTCGTTGCCGGCGCCACCGACCAGCAGGTCGTCGCCGCTGCCGCCCAGGACCAGATCGTCGCCATCACCACCGACGGCGACGTCGTCGCCCTCGTCGGCGATCAACGTGTCGTCGCCGGCGCCGCCGGACAGGGTGTCGTTGCCGGCGCCGCCGATCAGGAGGTCGTTACCGGCGCCGCCCGACAGCAGGTCGTGGTCCAGGCTGCCGAACAGCGTGTCGTCGCCCGCGCCGCCGATCAGGGTGTCGTTGCCGACACTGCCGGACAGCGCGTCGTTGCCGTCGCCGCCGACCACGGAATCGTTGCCGAAGCCGGCGAACACGACGTCGTCGCCGCCCATGGCGTCGATGACGTCGTCGCCGGCGGTGCCGGTCAGGGTGTCGGCGAACTCGCTGGCGGCGAACGGGTTCACGAAGCCGGCCACGGCCAGGGCCTCGGTGTCAGCCGGGTCGGCGACGGCCTCGGCGCTGGCGTTCTCGACGGTGGCACCGCCATCCATCGACCAGGAGATCTGCAGCGTGCCGCTGTCGGCCTCGGTCCAATGGTAGGTGGTGCCGTTCGGCACCACGATCGTCATCTCCTGCGGATCGGCGGCGTCCAGCAGGTCGATGGCGACGTCCACGGAGTCGCCGTTCGGGTTGGTGATCCGCCAGACCTGCTCGAGGTTGCCGTCGCCGTTCAGGTCGGCGGTGCCCATCGCCTCGACCGTCAGCGCCAGCGCCGATTCGAACGAGAGCACAGCGCCGTCCGTTCCGGCCTCGATCGAGGCACCGGTGAACAGCCCGGTCATGTCGAAGCTGGCGTCGGCGGTGCCGTCGCCGTCGGAATCGATCGACACCGTGGTGGTGCCATCGGCACGGGTCAGTGTCACAGAGGCGGCAGCGGCATCGACGCCGCCGACCTGCACGGCGTCGCCGGCCTCGTAGTCGGCGATGGTGTCGCCGTCGATGTCGCCGAGCGAGGCGGCCGCGAAGGTGTCGTTACCGGCACCGCCCACCAGCGTGTCGATGCCGCTGCCGCCGACCAGCAGGTCGTCGCCGTCGCTGCCGACCACGGAATCGTCGCCGGCACCGCCATCCAGGCTGTCGTCGCCGCCGCCGCCGATCAGGGTGTCGTTGCCGCTGCCGCCCGAGAGCACGTCGGCATCGGCTTCGCCGACCAGAACGTCATCGTCGCTGCCGCCGCCCAGCGCGTCCGCGCCATCACCGCCGTACAGGGTGTCGAAGCCGGCGCCGCCGCTCAGCGTGTCGGCGCCCTCGCCGCCCGAGAGCAGGTCGTTGCCGGAGCCGCCGGAGAGCGCGTCGTTGCCGGTGCCGCCGCTGAGCGTGTCGGCATCCTCGCCGCCAGCGAGCACGTCATCGCCGGCGCCGCCACTCAGCGTGTCGGACCCCGCGCCACCGGCCGCCGTATCGGCGTCGTCGCCGCCGGAAAGAAGGTCGTTCCCCGACCCACCCGACAGCGCGTCGGATCCGACGCCACCCACCAGGGTGTCGTCGTCCGCGCCGCCGCCGAGCGAGTCGGAGCCCTCTCCCCCCGAGAGGACATCGGTGCCGGCACCGCCGGCCAGTGAATCGTCCCCATTGCCAGCCGACAGCAGGTCGTTGCCCTCGCCGCCGGACAGCGCATCGTTGCCGGCGCCGCCCGCCAGGGTGTCGTCGGCGGACCCGCCGGCCAGGGAATCACTGCCGACACCGCCGCTGAGGGTATCGGCGCCGGCACCACCCGACAGCGTGTCGTCATCGCCGCCGCCGGACAGCGCATCGTTGCCCTCGCCGCCGGACAGCGCATCGTTGCCGGCGCCTCCCGCCAGGGAATCGTCGCCGGACCCGCCGGCCAGGGAATCACTGCCGACACCGCCGCTGAGGGTATCGGCGCCGACACCACCGGACAGCGTGTCCGCGTCGCCGCCGCCGGACAGCGCATCGTTGCCCTCGCCGCCGGACAGCGTGTCGGCACCATCGCCGCCCGCCAGGGAATCGTCGCCGGACCCGCCGGCCAGGGAATCGCCACCGACGCCACCGTCGATCGAGTCGTCGCCCGCACCGCCCATCGCGGTGTCGGCGCCGGCGCCGCCGTCGATGGTGTCGTTGCCATCGGCGCCGGACAGCAGATCGTTGCCGCCGCCACCCGACAGGACATCGTTGCCGATGCCGCCGGACAGGGTGTCGGCACCCTCGGTACCGGTGAGAGAAACGTCGTGGTTCTCGGTGAACGCGAGATCGGTGTAGGTCACGCCGCCGGCGGTGACGACCGTCGGCACGACGCCGCCGTAGGCACCGGCGACCTGGAACGACACCGTGGGCGTGCCATCGCCGTTCAAGTCGATCGCGACGGTGGTGCTGGTGCCGTCCTCCGAGACCGTCAAGGTCACGGCCGAGGCGTCGATCTCGGCGCCTTGCAGGCGGATACCGTCACCCTCGCCGAAATCGGCGAAAACGTCGCCGTCGTAATCCGGGGCCGTGCCGTTTTCGACACGGATGACGAACATGTCGCTGCCGCCGCCGCCGTAGATCGTGTCAGCCCCGGCGCCGCCGTCCAGAACATCGTCGCCGTCACCGCCTGAGAGGACATCGTCGCCGGCGCCGCCCACGAGGGTGTCGCTGCCGGCGTTGCCCATCAGGGAATCGGCGCCAGCTCCGCCGAGGATGAAGTCGTGGAAGGCACCGCCTTCGATGGTGTCGTCGCCGGCGCCGGCGTCGAAACGCAGCCCCACGCCCGACCAGCCGATCTGGTCGTCGCCGCCCGTCGCCGAGTTGGCGATGCCGGACACCGCGTCGGCGTCCACCAGCAGGTCGCCGAACTTGATGTTCTCGATCGTGCGGAACGAGTCGGTCCAGTCGTCGAGCCGGACCCGGTCGGAGATGGCCTCCCACTGCTGGTTTTCGCTGGACGGCAGCACGATCTCAAGGTCGGCGCCGTCGAACCAGAAGGTGGCGTCGTCGAGCGACAGGCCGCCGTCGAACAGCAGCGTGTCGTCACCGCCGTCGTTGAGGACCGGGTTGTAGACATGGCCCAGCGGGCTCTGCTGGGTGAACCAGTATTCGTCGCGCACGATGTCGGCGGCGTCGCCGGCACGGTAGACGTACAGGTCGTTGCCGCCGCCGCCGAGCATGGTGTCGTCGCCGGCCCCGCCGACCAGGGTGTCAGCGCCCGCCGTCTCGTTGCTGCCGGTGTTCTTCTGGCCGCCGCTGCCGAGCAGCAGGTCGTTGCCGGCGCCGCCGGACAGCAGGTCGGCCCCGGCACCGCCGTCGACGGTGTCGTCGCCGGCGCCGCCGTAGACCGAGTCGTCGCCGGCGCCGGCGCGCACGGAATCGGCGCCGCCGCCGCCAGAAACGATGTCGGCGCCACCGCCGCTGAAGATGGTGTCGTCGCCGTCGCCGCCTGACAGGGTGTCGGCAAAACCGCCGGTGTTGATCAGGTCGTCGCCGTCGCCGGCGCGGGCCCCGACCGCGGTCTCGCCGAAGCTGACGGTGTCGTTGCCGGCCGACCCCTGGAGGTCCGCCATCATGTCGGACACGCCCATCGTCGAGCCGTCCGAGAACTGGATGGTCTCGAGCCGCCGCTCGACGCTGCGCCAGTTCTGAATGGTGATCTGGTCGGCCAGATCGGACAGCGCGGTGTCGCCGTCGCGCAGGCCGATGATCAGGTCGTCGCCCTGAAGGTCGAACCAGAGGTCGGATGCGGTCACGCCCGGGCCGAACACCAGCGTGTCGGCCCCGCCGTTCTGCAGGACCGGGTTGTCGACGTGGCCGAGACCGTTCTGCGAGTGGAAATAATACTCGTCGTGGACGGTGTCCTGGCCGTCTCCGATGTTGAAGACGTAGGTATCGTTGCCGCCGCCGCCGCGCAGCAGATCGTCCCCGGCGCCACCGGAGAGTGTGTCGTCGCCGGGCGCCTGGTTGTAGGAGCCGATCTCGCCGGCCGAGCCGCGCAACTCGTCGTTGCCGACGCCGCCGAGCAGCAGGTCGGCGCCGGCACCGCCGTCGAGGGTGTCGTCACCGATGCCGCCGGACAGAGTGTCGGCGCCGGCACCCCCTGACAGCACGTCGTTCCCGGCCCCGCCGTCCACCAGGTCGGTGCCGCCGCCGGCGCGCAGCAGGTCTTCCCCGGCGCCGCCCGAAAGGGTGTCGTTGAAGTTCCCGGAGGTGACCGTATCGTTGCCGTCGCCCGCGTCGATGCCGACCGTCGAGTGCGTCCAGGCCACCGCGTCGGCGCCGGACGTGCCCTGCATGCGCGAGGTCACGTCGTCCAGGGTCAAGACCGTTCCGTCGTCGAAGGCGATGGCCTCGAACCGATGGAACGGGTTGTTCATCGACTCCCATCGGACCTGGTCGCCCAGGTCGTACAGCTCGCTCTCGCCATCCCGCAGGCCGATGACCATGGTGTCGCCGTCGAGCAGGAACCACGCGTCGTCAGCGTCGACCCCGGCGCCGAACTGCAAGGTGTCCGTGCCGCCGTCGAGCTGGTATGGCGTGCCGATTTTTCCGAGCGGGCTGCGCGGATGATAGTTGTAGTAGTCGCGGATGGTGTCGTTGCCGTCACCGCGGTCGAACACGTACAGGTCGTTGCCGCCGCCGCCGCGCAAGGTGTCGTCGCCGGTACCGCCGAACAGCGTGTCGTTCCCGGTCGGCTGGTTGTACGAGTGGAGGTTGCCGGCGCTGCCGTCGACCAAGTCGTTGCCCGCACCGCCATACAACAGGTCGTCGCCGTTGCCGCCGTCAATGACGTCGTTGCCGGCTGCGCCGTCGATGGTGTCGTTGGCTGCGCCGCCCAACAGCGTTTCGTCGGCGCTTGTGCCGCTTACGGTGGCCATTTTGGTCCCCCTCTTCCCAAGAATATATTACCTCAGGTTTCGCGGTCGGAAAAGTTCGAATCGGATTTTACATAAAATTCTATGAATCTCCTCTCGCGGCCCCGACAAGCCGCTCTTGGCAGGGCGCGGCACAAGCGGTACACGAGACTGCGCACGGCGCCACCGGCCCGGAACCCACTGATGGACATCGATCGCTTCTTCGAAGCCGAGTTCGCCGAGCACGCCGCCGTCACCGCGGCGACACGATCGGCCCTGGCGGAGCCTTTCGCCCAGCTGGTCACGCTGGTCACCGGCGCCGTCCGGTCCGGCGGAAAGATCCTGCTGTTCGGAAACGGCGGCAGCGCCGCCGACGCCCACAACATCGCCACCGAGTTCGCGGTCCGCTACAAGCGCGACCGTCCCGCCATCGCCGCGATCGGCCTGACGACCGACGGCGCGGTGCTGACCGCGATCGGCAACGATTTGGGCTTCGATCGGGTGTTCTCCCGGCAGATAGAGGCGCTCGGACGCCCGGGCGACGTCGCGGTCGGCCTGTCGACCTCGGGTCGCTCGCCGAACGTGCTGGAAGGGTTGCGAACAGCCCGCGCCGCCGGCCTGCACACCGTCGCCTTCGGAGGCGGCGATGGCGGCCGGCTGGGCGAGGTCGCGGATCTGCTGCTGATCGTTCCCACCAGCACCACCGCCCGGGTGCAGGAAATGCACATCCTGCTCGGTCAGATGCTGTGCGGCGCCGTCGAGGTCGAGCTCGGCCTGGTGGACGCGCCATGACGCGCGATTCCGATCTCGCCGAACTGGTCGGCCGTCTCGCCGAGGTGAGAGTCCTGGCGGTTGGCGACGTCATGCTCGACCGCTTCGTGTACGGCGCGGTCGAGCGGATCTCGCCCGAAGCTCCGGTGCCGGTGCTTCGCATCGAGCGCGAGCAGGCAATGCTCGGCGGAGTCGGCAACGTGGTGCGCAACCTGCGCGCCCAGGCCGCCTCGGTATGCCTTGTGTCGCTGGTCGGCCGGGACGAGGCGGGCCGTGTGCCGTCCGATGCGCGTGTACGCTTCC
>CAYNFA010000111.1:0-9162 GCA_964396345.1 uncultured Thalassobaculum sp. | reverse complement strand
ATCCGAACCAGCGGTGTGTCGCGCCGGGCGATTGCCTCGGTCAGCAGCACCGTGTCGTCGGGCACCGCGAACGCGATGATCTTCAGTGTCGCGATCATCTGCCCCGCCTCGACCGCCTGGAACGGCGGGACCATGGCAAGAGTGACGGCCTCGTCCACCAGGTTGAAGGCATCCAGACGTGCCGGGTCGTAGACGACGATTCCAGCGCTTTCGGCATACAGGTTGGCGCGGCCGGTGAAGGCGGCGGCGGCGGTGATGGCGTCGCCGCCCATGGCGCGCGCCAGCCGGTTCGCCGCGTCGTCCTCGCCAATATCGCCGGGGTCAAGGCGGGCGGCCACAACCTTCGCGTAGCCCGCGTCCCGCAGAATTGCGAGTTCCGAAGGCCCGAGTACCGTGCCCTTCTTCAGGGTCTTTGCCTCCAGGCGAAGCGAATGGGCGAGGATGGCGCCCTCGGCCTCGGCGATCGCGATCTCTCCGAACTGCACGGTGCTGTCCTCAGGCGGCCTGCGCGGCCGCGGGCGCGGCGTGCAGAACCGCGGTCAGTTCAGCCAGGATCGACAAGGCAATTTCGGCGGGGGAGACCGCTCCGATAGCGAGGCCCGCTGGTCCATGGATCCGAGCGAGAGTAGCGTCGTCGATACCGGTTGCGCGAAGCCGATCCAGCCGGCGGGCGTGGGTGCGCCGACTGCCCAGGCAGGCGATGTAGAAGGCGTCGGACTTCAGCGCCACCTCCAGCGCGGGGTCGTCCAGCTTGGGATCGTGGGTGAGGGTGACCACCGCGGTTCGGCGGTCGGGGGCGAGCGTCGTCATCGCCTCGTCGGGCCAGTCGTCGAGCATGCGCACGTTTGGAAAGCGGTCGGCGGTGGCGAAGCTGGCCCGAGGGTCGATCACGATCACCTCGTAGCCGGCGATCGCCGCCATCGGGACCAGGGTCTGCGAGATGTGGACGGCGCCGACGACAATAATGCGCAATGGCGGGTTGTGGCAGTCGACGAAGTATCGGACGTCATCGTGTTCGAGAACGCCGCCGGCGTTGTCCCGAAGGCGCGTTCGCGCCGCGAGCGCTACCGCCTCCGGCAGATCGCCGTCTACACGGTCGTGGAACACCAGCGCCTGCGCGCCGTCGCCCAGGGACGTCACCAGGGCCACCGGCCTCTTGGCCGACCGGGCGGCCTGCAACGTGTCGAACAGTGCCGCCTTCATGACGTCAGTCCTCCAGCCGTTCCACCCAGACCTCGACCTTGCCGCCGCAGGCCAGGCCCACGTCCCAGGCCTGCTCGTCGCTGACGCCGAAGTCCAGCAGGCGGGGCTTGCCGTCTGCCATGACCTCGAACGCCTGCTTGATGACGGCGCCCTCGATGCAGCCACCGGACACCGACCCCACCATGGCGCCGTCGCCGTCGACCACCAGTCGAGACCCGACCGGCCGCGGTGAACTGCCCCACGTCTTGACGACCGTGGCAATCGCAACCTTTCGGCCCTCGGCGCGCCAAGCGCCAACGGTGCCGAGAACATCGTCCTGGCTGGCAAACGCGGTTACGTCGGTCATCGTTTGGCTCCCTCGGTCGGTCGCTGCTCGTCTTCGACCCGTCGCAGTTCCTGCATCCAGCGCTCCATACCCTCACGACGTCTAAGGGCCGGGCGTCCAATCGCGTCGGCTAGATGCTCGAGGCTGTCAAGCGAGTGGACGGTCCGGAAATCGTCGACGTGCGGTAGAATAGCGCGAACACCAATAGATTTGGGCGCGAACCCCTCGAAGCGCAACAGCGGGTTCAGCCAGATGAGGCGACGGCAGGATTTGTGCAGCCGCTCCATCTCGTTGGCCAAGCCGGCGCCGACTTCGCGATCGAGGCCGTCAGTGATCAGCAGGACCACCGCTCCCTGGGTCAGGATACGGCGACCCCAGTAGCGGTTGAACTCATGCAGGCTCTGGCCGATGCGGGTGCCGCCCGACCAGTCGTCGACATTGGCGCCAACCTTTACGAGGGCATCATCGACGTCGCGCGATCGCAGATAGCGCGTCACGTTGGTCAGTCGCGTGCCGAACAGGAACGTGTGGACCCGGTCGCGGTCGCTGGTTACGGCGTGCATGAAATGCAGCAGCATCCGAGAGTACCGGCTCATCGATCCGGAGATGTCGCACAACGCCACCAGCGGTGGATGGCGCATGCGGCGTTTCTTGCGCTGCAGGGGGATCTCGTCGCCGCCGGATCTCAGCGTGGCCCGCATCGTGCGCCGCAGGTCGATCCGACGGCCGTACTCGGACGGCTTGAAGCGCCGGGTTGGTACTTCCATGATCGGCAGCCGCATATCGCGCACCGCCACCTTCGCGCGCGCGACTTCTTCGGCGGACATCTTTTCGAAATCCATGGCGCGCAGCAGTTCGCGGTCCGACCACGTCATCGCCGCGTCGAACTCGACGTTCTCCTCGTCCGGCTCGCGTCCGGGATCCTCGTTCGGTGACCTCGGGGGTTGCAGCGCCTCGGCAACCCGACGGCTGATTTCTTCACGTTCCTTGTCGTCCGGCACGTCGGCGCGGAACTCAGGGAGGATGACCTGAAGCATGCGCTCCAGGATCCGCGGGTTGCGCCAGAACACGTGGAAAGCCTGATCGAACAACTCGCGCTGGTCCCGTCGGTTCACGAACACAGCGTGCAGTGTCCAGTAAAAATCCCGCCGATTGGTGATGCCGGCGACCTGAACCGCCTTGATCGCGTCGATCACCTTGCCCGGGCCGACGGGCAACCCGGCAGCGCGGAGCGCGCGACCGAAATGCATGATGTTGTCGACCAGCTTTCCGCCGCCTGGGCCATCGGCGTCTGGCAGGGCGCGATCGTCCATGGGGGATGTGGTGGCGGGGTTCACGGTGTCGCCCGGCCCGACTTCAGCCGATCGCCGAGGCGCCGGCGATCTCGGTCTTGATCTGGTTCAGGATGCGGGTCGCCTCGCTTCCCTGGATCTTGGCGATATCGTCCTGGTATTTCAGCAGGACACCGAGGGTATTCTCGATCGCCGCCGGGTCCAGCGACAGGTGGTCGAGCTGGACCAGGGCGTGCACCCAATCGATGGTCTCGGCGACGCCCGGGACCTTGAACAGATCCATCTTGCGAAGCTCGTGGACGAACGCCACGACTTGGCGAGACAACTCCGCCGGAGCGTCGGCCGCACGGACACGCAGGATCTCGCGCTCGCGGGCGGCCGATGGATAGTCCACCCAGTAGTAGAAGCACCGGCGCTTCAGTGCGTCATGGATCTCGCGGGTTCGGTTCGAGGTGATGATGACGATGGGTGGCGCAGCGGCCTTCATCGGCCCGAGTTCCGGGATTGTCACCTGGAAGTCCGACAGCACCTCCAGCAGGAACGCCTCGAACGGCTCATCGGTGCGGTCGAGCTCGTCGATCAGCAGCACCGGCGCGCCGCGGTCGTCCGCCTCCAACGCCTGCAGGATCGGGCGCTTGATAAGGAACCGGTCGTCGAAGATGTCGCGGGCGAGCGCTTCGCGATCGGCGCCGCCAGCTGCCTCGGCAAGCCGGATCTCCACCATCTGCCGGGCGTAGTTCCACTCGTACACGGCCGACGCGATGTCCAGGCCTTCGTAGCACTGCAGGCGGATCAGGCGACGATCGAGCTGTGCCGCCAGGACCTTGGCTATCTCGGTCTTGCCGACGCCGGCTTCACCTTCGAGAAACAGCGGACGCTGCAGGCTGAGCGCGAGATGCAGCGCGGTCGCCAGCGAGCGATCGGCCACATAGTTGCCGGCGGTCAGCATCTCCAGGGTGGAGTCGACGGACCCGGGAATCGAGACGGCCATGGAAGCTCCGGTCGGGAAGGGACGGGGTAGGGCAGACGTTCGGGACATACCACGCGGCGCCGATCAAGGCCAATAACGCCCCGACGCGCCGATCGCGACCACGACCAGCCCGAGCACCAGATTGACCGCTACGATCCGTCTGACCCCGGCCAGGGCGGGGGCGATCGCCTGGGCGTCGCTGGCATCGACTGCGCGGCTGAGCCGTCGCCAAGCCGCGAAGTACAAGTGGCCGAACAGCAGGAACATGACCCATCCCAACCCCTGCATGACATGAACCGAGAGGTTGACACCGGCCATCCCGCCGAACTTCCCGAACACCAGGGCGTACCCGGTGACTGGAAGGGCGAATACCGACGCCCAGACCCACGGAAAGAAGCGGGCGAACACCCGGCGCCACAGACGCGCGCGCTCCGGCGCCGGCTCGATGCCGCCGACCGAGGGGCGCAGCACGACGTAGGCGAAGAACATCCCGCCCACCCAGACCGTGGCAGCGAGGGCGTGCAGGGCGAGGAGGAGCGCGGTCATGGGCTAGCATCCGGTGGCTGTGAAACAGACGTGAAGATTGGTCTTTCTGACACGGATGCCAGGCCTTCGGAACCACCACCCGCGTTGCGACGGTGCCATCGGTATCGACACCCGCCGCTTTGCGGGAGCCGATCGGGTCCAGAGCGGTTTCCAACTATGCGGCGTCTCCGCGACGGCGACGCGGCCACGTCCGGGAGACAGAACCGCATGATCCCCAGTGTCGAACCGTCGACCACGCCGACCCTCGAAAGCCGCTTGCCGAGTGTGACCTACGCGGTGTGGGGGCTGGCCGTCCTGGCGCTGGTGGCGGCCCTGTGGGCGGCTCAGGTCCTGGTGATCCCGATCGTCGCCGCAGTCGTCCTGGCGGTGATCGTCACGCCGATCGCGCGTTTCCTGATGCGGCGCCTGCGGTTCCCCAACGCAATGGCCGCGTTCGCGGCGGCGTTGCTAGCGGTTCTGGTGATTCTTTCCCTGCTTCTGGTGGCGGTGCCCACCGTCCAGCGGGTCGCCGCCGACTTTCCGACCCTTGCCTACCGGGTGGAGTACAAGTTGCGCAGCGTCGCGCTGTCGATCGAGGCGGTGCAGCGGTGGTCGGAAACCGTCGAGGAGATGACGTCCATCGGTCGGCAGGAAGACGCCAGCAGGATCGTTGTGAGGGAAGGCCAGGGGGCTCTCGGACAGGTGATCAGTTCGGCGCCCCTGGTGGTCGCGCAACTGGTCTTCATGCTCGTGTTGACATTTTTCTTCGTCCGGGACCGCAGGGCCCTGCATCGCCTGCTGATCCAGGCCGCACCGACGCCGCTGACCAAGCTGCGGGCGGCGCGAGTCTGCCGTCTGGTCCAGCGCAACGCCGCTTCCTACCTTCTGGCAGTCTCGATGATCAACCTGACCCTGGGGGCGGCGACCGCGGTTGCCTTCTACTTTGCCGACATGCCGGCGCCGCTGGCCTGGGGGGCGGCGATGGCGGTGCTGAACTTCCTGCCGTTCATCGGCCCGCTGATCCTCCAGGTCATCGCGTTCCTGGCTGGACTGGTGGTGTACCCCTCGATAGAGGCGGCGCTCATCCCGCCCGCGGTGCTGGTCGCCCTGAACCTGATCGAGTCGAACTTCGGGATGCCGCTGGTGATGGAGCACCGTTTCACCACCAGTCCGCTGGCAACTTTGATCGCAATCGCGCTCGGAGCCTGGCTGTGGGGCACTGCCGGCGCGATCCTGGCGGTGCCGCTGGTGGTGATGGTCACGACAGCGGCAAAGGCGTGGTGGCGGGACCTGCCGGAGGCCAGGCGCTGGTTCCCTGGACGGTCCGGTTCCACCCGCTGCGCTGACGGCCCCCCGCAGCGTTAGCGGCGAGTTCTAGCGATCAACGCGCCGATGACGAAGGCGGCGGCGGTGACCGCCAGCGGTGACAGGGACTGCCCCGCGCCGGTCCCCGCCCGGAACCCGGCGTCGGCCAGCATCGAAGCGCCGAAGCCCTCTGGGCTGGAGGCGCTCAGGCGCTCGATGTCCCGCAGGCGCTTGCGGCGCTGGCGGCTCATCCGCGCCAGCGCAATCAACAGGCCGAGCACGAACAAGACGCCGGCCCAGGCGAGCAGCGCCGGGACCGTGCCGATGCGCTCCGCTGTGGCGACCACGCCGGCCGCCACAGCGAGGCCGAGCGCCGTCACCATGAAAAGCCCCAGGAGCACCGCCATGGCGAGACTCCACGCCGCCTCCCGCAGTCGGGCCCGGCCCAACTGCTGGAGAACGGCCACATAGGGCAACGCCATGTTACGAGCGCCGGAAGAAGGATCCGAACAGCATGCCGACGCCGAAGGCGATCAGCAGTGAAGTCGCCGGCTTCTCGTCGACGAAATCCGTGATCTTGGTGGACGCTGCGTTGGCGGCCTGCTGTGCGCTTGTCGCTGTCTTGTTGACGCGGTCGCGCGCGTAATCGGCGGCCTCGTCCGCGGACTCGCCTACCAGTCGCGCCACCGCGTCCGTCAGGTTCGCGATATCGCGCCGCAACGCCTCGAACTCGGCCTGAACGTCGGCGCTCGCTGCGTTGGTGGCGGTCTTCGGGGTGTCGGCCATCGTCATGCTCCTTGTTGAGATCCGGTACGCATCGGGAACCATTGCGGGGGCGACACGGTTCCCCAACGCTCGGCCGGCCTTGCATCCGGTGACCTTTACGTGGCGCCGGTTGAACTCGCCGTCAAACCGCTGGACACTTAGCACCCTGGGTCAATCCTGGTTGAGGTCTGTATGCGCCCAAACGCCGGCAGCTTTCCGTACACGGATGAGAACGGCACGGTCTGGCTCGCCTTCATGGACTTCGGGAGTCGGTCCCGCGACAGGGTGGTTCTCTGCGCTCACGGCCTGACCCGCAACGGCCGAGATTTCGACCGTCTCGCCATCGCCATGGCGATGGACTTCAGGGTGATCGAGGTCGACGTCGCCGGCCGTGGCCGTTCCGGATGGCTGGCCGACAAGTCGGCCTATACCTATGACACGTATCTCAAGCACATGGCGGCGCTGCTGGACTACCGTGGCCTGCAGCAGGTCGACTGGGTCGGCACATCGATGGGTGGCCTGATCGGCATGCTCATGGCCGCCCTCCCGGAGAGCCCGATCCGGCGGCTGGTCCTGAATGATGTCGGACCGTTCATTCCAGGTCCCGCCCTCGACCGGATCGCGAGCGGTGTGGGCGAGGACCCGCGCTTTCCGAAGCTGCAGGATGCCGCGGAGTATTTTCGAGGGGTGTACGCGGAATTCGGGGTGCCCGACGAACTCGGCTGGTCCGACCTGACGCTCCATTCCACGACCCGCCAGGAGAACGGCACCTACGCGCTGCACTACGACCCGGCGATCGGCAACGCCTTCACGGAGCGGCCGATGCAGGATGTCGACCTGTGGGCGGTGTGGGACGCGGTGAATTGCCCGGTGCTGGTGCTGCGCGGCGAACGGTCGGACGTGCTGACCGCCGAGACGGCACGCGAGATGACGGGCCGGGGCCCACGCGCCGAGCTGGTCGAGTTTCCGGATTGCGGCCACGCGCCGTCGCTCATGCGCGAGGAACAGATCGCGGTGGTTCGCGACTGGCTTCTGTCGTTCGACGATACCGAGCAGCAGGAATCGGGCGATGCCGTCGGATAACAGCAGCCCGATGCCGGCGTTTGCACGCTTGGGACGCTCCGCCGGCGCGCGTCGGGCGGCGACGCGCGCCGGCGACGCAGGCCCTTGGCCGTTCCAGCCGCGCCTGCCCTGGATCGGGGCCGATCTGCAGACGCTCCGCGACTTTCTGGTGCCGTCGTCCTATCCCCACGATCCGGTCGAAACCACGACCCTTCAGTTCGTCATGCCCGACGGTAGCGGCGACCGCCTGTCGGCGATCCTGGAGCGCCCCCGTCACCCTGTGGCGGGGCGGCCGCTTGGCGTTCTGATCCACGGCCTGACCGGGTGTGCCGACAGCCACTACGTCAAGCGGGCCGCCGGACGGCTGTTGGCGGAAGGCTATCCTGTGCTGCGCCTGAATCTGCGCGGAGCGGGTGCCTGCCGGCAGTCCTGCCGGGAGCACTATCATTCCGGCCGATCCGAGGATTTCGAGGCGGTTCTCGACCAGCTTCCGCCGTCGATGCTCGGCGACGGCATGGTCGTTCTCGGCTGGTCGCTCGGCGCCAATCTGCTCCTGAAGGGGCTCGGTGAATTCGGGCATCGGTACCCGATTCGGGCGGCGGTTTCGGTATCGGCCCCGGTCGACCTGGCTGCGGCGGCCGCCCGTCTGAGCGCGCCGCGGAACTGGATCTACCATCGCTGGCTGTTGGCCCGGATGAAGCGGGAGGCGGCGGCGGCGCCAATTCAGGATGAACTGCGCGCGACGCTCGCTCGGGTCCACGGCATTGTCGAGTTCGACGACCGTATCACGGCTCCGCGCAACGGATTTGCGGACGCTTCGGATTACTACGCGCGCTGTTCGGCAATTCGCTTCATGCCGGCGATCCGGGTGCCGACCCTGGTCATCCACGCCCTCGACGATCCCTGGATCCCGGGGGAGAGCTATCGGGCGTTCGACTGGCCGGCCAACCAGAACCTCACGCCGCTGCTGCCGCACCGCGGTGGTCATGTCGGCTTTCACGCACCGCGAGGGCGAGTCTGGTCGGACGACTGCACCCTCGGTTATCTCGATCGGACCCTGACTGGGGAGGCTCAGCCGGCCTTGAGCCGCTGGGCCGCCTCGATCGCAAAATAGGTCAGCACGCCGTCGGCGCCGGCGCGCCGGAATGCCAGCAGCGACTCCATCATGACCCGATCGCCGTCGATCCAGCCGCGTTCGGCGGCGCCACGCAGCATCGCGTACTCGCCGGACACCTGATAGACGAACGTCGGCACGGCGAAAGTCGTCTTCACGCGGTGCAGGATGTCCAGGTAGGGCATTCCCGGCTTGACCATAACCATGTCGGCGCCCTCCGCGAGGTCGAGTGCGACCTCGCGCAGCGCTTCGTCGCCGTTCGCCGCGTCCATCTGATAGGTCGACTTTGATCCCTTGCCGAGCGTCGAGGCGGAGCCGACCGCGTCGCGGAACGGGCCGTAGAAGCCGGACGCGTACTTGGCCGCGTAGGCCATGATCTGGACTTGGCGGTGGCCGGCCTCGTCGAGAGCGGTTCGGATCGCGCCGATCCGGCCGTCCATCATGTCGGAAGGCGATATCACGTCGCAGCCGGCCGCGGCCTGGACGAGAGACTGCCGGACCAGAACTTCGAGCGTCTCGTCGTTCAGGATCTCGTCGCCGTGCAGGAGGCCGTCATGGCCGTGCGAGGTGAACGGGTCCAGCGCGGCGTCGCACATGACAC
>CAYNFA010000110.1:0-9191 GCA_964396345.1 uncultured Thalassobaculum sp. | reverse complement strand
AGTTGGGGCAGCATGCTCAGCATCGCCAAGAACTTCATGACCCACGCCCCGTGGTTGTCGATCTGGCCGGGGGTCGGGATTTTCCTCGTGGTGTTCGGCTTCAACCTGTTCGGCGACGGGCTGCGCGACGCCCTCGACCCGCGCGGCGACTGAGAGGATCGGCGGACATGACGTGGTCGATCATCGCGCGTGAGCCCGACACCGGGGTGATGGGGCTGGCGCTGTCGACGCGGTTCTTCGCGGCCGGCGCGCTGGTGCCGCACACCGCCCATGACGCCGGGATCGTGGCGACCCAGGCGCTGGTCAACCCGGCCTACGGCGCCCGCGGCCTCGACCTGATGCGCGCCGGGCTGTCTCCGGCCGAGGTCGTTTCGGAACTGACTGCACCGGACGCGGGTCGGGCGGCGCGGCAGGTTCACGTGATGGCACTCGACGGCCGTTCGGCGGCTTACACCGGAGAGGGTTGCGTGGACTGGGCGGCGGCGCGCTCCGAGCCGGACCTGTCGGTCGCCGGCAACATGCTGGCCGGCCCGCTGGTGATCGACGCCACCTTCGAGGCGTTCCGGGCGCGGTCCGACCTCGCGCTGGTAGAGCGCTTGATCGCCGCCCTGCGCGCCGGCGAAGGGGCCGGCGGCGACAAGCGCGGCCGGCAGTCGGCCTGCCTGGTGATCCAGGACGCGAGGCTCTACCGATGGCTCGACCTCCGGGTCGATGACCACCCGGATCCGATCGGCGAGTTGGAGCGGCTGCACGCCGTCGCGGGAGAGCGGTTCCTGGCGTTCCGGCACGCCTTCCCGACGGCCGAACGGCCTTGGGGCATTTGGGACCGGACCGAGATCGAGACGATGATCGCCGACGGCGTCGGCGGGTGACGGCGGATTTTTTTTGTGGCCACGACGAACCGTCTTCACCATCGATTTACCAATGCTGGTCTAATGTACTCTCCCAACCAGCAGCGGCACGGTCATGAGCGCAACCAGCACGGCGATCCAGAACACCCAGTCGGTCATCACCGACCTCGAGGCGGACCTCAACCTGATCCGCGACGTCGCGCGTCGCATCGACCAGATCGCCGGCCAGACCAACCTGCTGGCCCTGAACGCCACCATCGAGGCGGCGCGCGCCGGCGACGCCGGCCGGGGCTTCGCGGTCGTCGCCGGTGAGGTCAAGACGCTGTCCGGAAACACCAAGGAGGCCACCGACCAGATCGCCAAGGTTATCGCGACGGTCGAGAAGCGCATCGAGACTCTCAAGCGGACCCTGCTGGACGCAGACCGCGCCGGCCAGGCCGCCGCGTTCGGAGGCGCCGCCGAGTAGGCGGGTTCCGCGGCGGCGGACCTGGGGTCCGATGTCTTGAAGGCGGTCTGCGCCGCGTGCTAGCGGGGAGCGAGGGTCGGCATGCGTGGCCCTTGCCGGCGCCGTGTCAGGCGTCGACATCGCCCTTCAGGAGAACGCCATGGCCAAAGCCTACTGGATCTCGATGTACCGCGCCGTCCACGACGCCGACAAGCTGGCGGCCTACGCCAAGCTTGCCGGTCCCGCCATTCAGGCCGGCGGCGGGCGGTTCCTGGCCCGCGGAATGCCGTCGAAGACCTATGAGGGGGGCATTGCCCAGCGCACGGTGCTGATCGAGTTCGACAGCGTCGAACAGGCGATCGCCACCCACGACAGCGCCGGCTACAAGGCTGCCCTCGACGCGCTCGGCGACGGCGTCGAGCGCGACATGCGGATCGTCGAGGGCGCCTAGACCTTCACCGTCGGGCGGCGGATTACCCGCCGCCCGACCGATTCGGACGTTCAGCCGAGGTCCATCTGATAGCCGGCGGCGACGTAGCGGAAGCCGGATCCCATCGGCTCGACATAGCCGACGTTCGGGAACGGCATGTGGTAGCCGGTGAAGGCGATCTTGTCGGCCGCGATCATCCCGAACAGCGATTTGCGCGCATCCGCCGCCTTCTGCTTGTCCATGTCGAAGCGGACATGCCAGTCCGGCCGCTGCAGCGAGACCACGTAGTGGTTGGCGACATCGGCCGTGACCATCAGCCGCTTGCCCTCGCTCTCGATGTGGTAGGCCATGTGCCCGGGGGTGTGGCCGAACGACTCGACCGCCGTCACCCCCGACGTCACCGACTGTCCGCCCTTCAGGAAGGTCGTCTTTTCGGCGAATGGAACGACGTTGCTCTGGACCAGCTTGTGGACGTTCTCGGTCGGTCCGCTGGCGCGCTCGGCCGGGGTCCAGAAGTCGTACTCGGTCTGGCCGGTGACATAGCGGGCGTTCGGGTAGGCCGGCTTGCCGTCTTCCATCAGCCCCCCGATGTGGTCGGGGTGGAAATGCGTGACGACGACCACGTCGATCTGCTCGGGCGTGTAGCCGGCCGAGGCGAGCGTCGCGCGCAGCGCGCCGGCGTTCGGGCGCCGCGCCGCGCCGTTGCCGGCGTCGAACAGGATCAGTTCGCTGCCGGTGTTCACCAGTACGGGAGAGAAGCTGATCGCCATCCGCGACGTCGGCAGGAAGTTCTCGCCCGCCAGCCTCTGAACGTCTTCCGGCTTCTGGTCCGCGCCGAAGATCGGGTGCGGGCCGTCGAGTTGAATGGCGCCGTCGAGGATGGTGGTCACCTCATAGGTGCCGAGCTTGAACCGGTAGACGGTCGGCTTGGCCGCGCCGAGCATCGGCGCGGCGGCCAGCGCCGGACGACCCGGAAGCCCCATCGCGGCGAGCGCCGCCCCCGCGCCAAGCGCGCCGATCAGGGCTGAGCGGCGGGATAGACTGGAAGTGTTGGATGACATGGCAGGCCTCCCTTCATGGTCGCAAAGGCGACTGTATACAATTGCCTCAGTGTCTCTTGACTGCAACGGGGCTGTCGCCGCTGTCGATCACGGATTCGCGAGCCGGAACCAAGGTCGAAGGCGGATTCCGATCGCCGTGCCGAGCAGCGCCATGACGATCCAGACCCAGCCGTGCAGGCTGGTCGAGGCAACACCCGAGAAGAACGCGCCGACGTTGCAGCCATAGGCGAGGCGCGCGCCGTAGCCCATCATCAGGCCGCCGAGAACCGCGGCGGCCAGCGGGCGCGGCGCGATTCGCCAGGTCGGTCGCAGCTTGCCGGCGAGCGCCGCGGCCAACGCGGCGCCGATCACGATTCCGACATTCGACACCGAGGTCGCGGAGGCGAGCAACGGCTGCTGCAGCGCCGTCCGGGTCCATGCCTCCGACCAGAACACGCTGGTCGACGGGTCCCATCCGAGCGCGGCCGCGGTCTTGGCGCCCCACAGCGTAAATCCCCAGGTGACGCCCCACGGCGCGCCGGTCAGCGCCAGCATCGCGGCGTTCAGCCCCGCCAGCGCCAGCGCTCCGAGCAGCAGTGGCCAGGGTCCGCGCAGCAGCGATCCGCCGGAGAACCGCCCCTGCCACCACAGCGCCCGTGGGATCCGACCGCCGCGCCGATGCAGTCCCCACAGGATCAGGCCGACCAGGGCGGCCTGCAGCAGCGCCGCCGGTCCCCATCCGATCGCCGGCCCGAGGGCGAGCGGCGGCAGCGCCGGCAGGCCGCGCCACCAGGGAAGGTCGAGCGTGGCCCACCAGGACCCGCCGCAGAAGAACACCAGGACGACCAGCATGCGCGGGCTCCCGCCGCCGACCGTGAACAGGGTGCCGGACGCACACGCGCCGCCGAGCTGCATGCCGATCCCGAACGCGAAGGCGCCGAGCGCCATGTCGACGCCGACCGGGGCCACCGCGCCGGCGACGCCGCGGCCGAACACCTCGCCCGCCGCCAGCATCGGGGCAAACAGCAGCGAGGCGGCGACCAGCATCACCGCCTGCGCGACGATCCCCGACAGGTCCTTCTTCAGGATCGCGCGGCGATAGGCGGCGGTGAACCCGAAACCGGCATGATAGAGCGTGACGCCGAGGCCGATACCAACCGCCAGCACCCCGGCCATCACCGGCGCGGTCGACCAGAGCTGGGAGGCGAGCAGGGCTGCCAGGACGGCGCCTGCCGCCAGCGCCGGCCGCTGGATCGGTGTGACGGCCACGACCGAAGCGGTGTCGGCGGCCGGCACGGCGCTCAGGATTTGGCGGCAGCGTCCGCGACGATGCGGGCGACGTGCTCGTCTAGTTCGCGTCCCATGGCCAACAACTCGGGAACCTCATAGGCGCCGAACACCGCGCTCGGCCGGCGGTAGGTGACGGTCGCCGTGCCATCGGCTGCTTCGGTGGCGTAGACCCGGATCGGCGCCTCGATGCCGGCGGCCACCGAGGCCGCAAGCGTGCGGCGGGCATAGTCCGGCTTGAAGAACAGGAACACCCGGTTGCCTGCCACGGTCTCGCCGAAGGCTTTCTTGATTCCGCAGTCGGCGCAGGCGATGCCGATGGTGTTGAAGCCGTTGCCGGCGATCGCCTCGGCCATGGCGTCGACGAACGGGGCGAACGGCTTGCCGGTGGCCACGGTGACCATGCTGTCGTAGGGCGCCGGATTCTCGGCGCGCGCCGGGGTCGAGAGGGTGAGCGCCAGGACGGCCAGGCAGAAGGTGAGCGTGCGCATGATGGATCCTCTTGGTCTCGGTTCCTCACCCTTCCGGCACTATCCCTCATTCCCGGTGCGTGGGAAGACAACAGCCCGTGAGGCGGCCGTGATGCGGTCAAACCTCGATCCCGAGGTGGCCGGCGCGAGCCGCTTGACCGCAGCGGCGCCGTCGCGCGACCGTGCGTCGCCGATCCGGCCGGGATGAACGCGAGGCGAGACGATCGTGACCAGCCGCTCCGCCAACCCCGAACCGCCCGCGCCATGACAGTCGTCGCCCGGCCGTCCAGCCACAACCTTGAGCGATACGACGGGGAGCTGAGACTGCGCGTCGCCGAAGGCCGGATCAGCGGTCTGCGCCAGACGCCGCCCATGCGCCTGTTTCGCCCCTATCCAGAACTCGGCGAGCCGCGCACCGTGGTGGTCGGCAACGTCGCCGGCGGCGTCGTCGGCGGCGACCGACTGGCGGTCGAGGTCGCGGTGGGCCCGGGCGAGGGCCTGCTCGCCACCACCCAGGCGGCCGAGAAAATCTACCGCTCGGACGGCGCGACGGCCGTCGTCACGGCTGGCCTGTCGGTGGCGGACGGCGGCACGCTGGAGTGGCTGTCGGCCGGGACGATCCTGTTCGACGGCGCTCGCCTCGACCGGACCACGACGCTCGACGTCTCGGCAACGGGCCGGTTGCTGTACTGCGAGACTCTTGTGTTCGGCAGGCTGGCGCACGGCGAGGTGTTCGCTCGCGGCGCCTTGCGGGACCGGGTGCGCCTGCGTCGCGACGGCCGTCTGCGGTGGGCCGACGATCTGGTCCTTGGCGAGGCGACACCCGGCGCCCTAGACGCTGCCGCCGGCTTTGGCGGCGCGCGTGCCTACGCCACGCTGCTGCTGGCGGCGCCGGGTGCCGGGGCGGCGCTGCCGGCGCTGCGCCCGTTGCTCGAGGTCGACGACGGCGTGCGGGCGGGCGCGACCGCCCCCGACCCGGACCTGTTGCTGGTCCGGATCCTGGCGGCCGACCCGGCGCGGGCCCGTCGGACGGTCGCCACGGTGTGGATGGCGCTGCGGTCGGAACATCTGGGCCGACCGGCCCGAATGCCCACGATATGGGCAATATGAGGCCGGATTGTGCACTGCAAGAAATGCTCGACGGCGGCGCGGCGCAGAGCCACGCTTGGCTCAGGGCAGGATGAGGAGGGGCCGGTGCAGCTCACCCCGCGCGAGAAGGACAAGCTGCTGATCGCCATGGCGGCGATCGTGGCGCGCCGTCGGTTGGAACGCGGCGTCAAGCTCAACTACCCGGAGGCGATCGCGCTGATCACGGACGCCGTGGTCGAGGGCGCGCGCGACGGCCGCTCGGTCGCCGACCTGATGGAGGCCGGCGCCCAGGTCGTCGGCCGCGACCAGGTGATGGAGGGGATCGCCGAGATGCTGCACGAGGTGCAGGTCGAGGCGACGTTCCCCGACGGCACCAAGCTGGTGACCGTCCACGAACCGATCCGCTGAGGGAGAGGGCGATGATTCCGGGCGAACTGATCCCCGCCGAGGGTGAGATCGAGCTGAACGCCGGCGCCGACCGGGTTACGGTCACCGTCGCCAACACCGGCGACCGGCCGGTGCAGGTCGGCAGCCACTATCATTTCGCCGAGACCAACCCGGCGCTCGACTTCGACCGCGCCGTCGCCACCGGTCGCCGGCTCGACATCCCGGCCGGGACGGCGGTGCGCTTCGAACCCGGCCAGACCCGCGAGGTCACGCTGGTGCCGTATCGCGGCGCCCGCGCCGTCTATGGCTTCAACCAGCGGGTCATGGGCGCGCTGCCGGCGGTGACGCCGGGCCAGGGCAACGTGCCGCCGCGCATGATGGCGCGCGCCGCCTACGCCGGCATGTTCGGCCCGACCGTCGGGGACAAGGTCCGGCTTGCCGACACCGACCTGTTCATCGAGGTGGAGAAGGACTTCACCACCTACGGCGAGGAGGTGAAGTTCGGCGGCGGCAAGGTCATACGCGACGGCATGGGGCAGAGCCAGGTGAGCCGGGCCGAGGGTGCGGTCGATCTGGTGATCACCAACGCCACCGTCCTCGACCACACCGGTGTGTTCAAGGCCGACATTGGGATCCGCGACGGCCGCATCGTTGGCATCGGCAAGGCCGGAAACCCCGATGTCCAGCCTGGCGTCGACATCGTCATCGGCCCCGGTACCGAGGCACTGGCCGGCGAGGGCAAGATCCTGACCGCCGGCGGCCTCGACGTGCACATCCATTTCATCTGCCCCCAGCAGGTCGACGAGGCGCTGGCTTCGGGTGTGACCACCATGATGGGCGGCGGCACCGGCCCCGCAACCGGCACCAACGCCACGACCTGCACGCCGGGCCCGTGGAACATCATGCGGATGCTGCAGGCGGCCGAGGCGCTGCCGATCAACATCGGGTTTTTCGGCAAGGGCAACGCCGCGTTGCCGCGAGCGCTGGAGGAGCAGATCACCGCCGGCGCCTGCGGCCTCAAGCTGCACGAGGATTGGGGCACCACGCCGGCCGCCATCGACTGCTGCCTGTCGGTTGCCGACGCCATGGACACCCAGGTGATGATCCACACGGACACCCTGAACGAGTCGGGCTTCGTCGAACACTCGGTGGCGGCGTTCAAGGGCCGCACCATTCACGCCTTCCACACCGAGGGTGCCGGTGGCGGCCACGCCCCCGACATCATCAAGGTCTGCGGCGAGGCCAACGTGCTGCCGTCGTCGACCAACCCGACCCGGCCGTTCACCGTGAACACCGTGGACGAGCACCTCGACATGCTGATGGTCTGCCATCACCTGGACCCGCGCATCCCCGAGGACGTGGCGTTCGCCGAGAGTCGGATCCGCAAGGAGACCATCGCCGCCGAAGACATTCTCCATGACCTTGGCGCGTTCTCGATCATGGCGTCGGACAGCCAGGCGATGGGACGGGTCGGCGAGGTGGTGATCCGCACCTGGCAGACCGCCGACAAGATGAAGAAGCAGTTCGGCCGGCTCGACGGCGAGACCGGGGACAACGACAACCTGCGGGTCCGGCGCTACGTCGCCAAATACACGATCAACCCGGCGATCGCTCAGGGTGTTGCCCGCGAGGTCGGCTCGGTCGAGGTCGGCAAGCGTGCCGACCTGGTGCTGTGGTCGCCGGCGTTTTTCGGGGTCAAGCCCGATCTGGTGCTGGTCGGCGGCATGATCGCGGCGGCCCAGATGGGCGATCCGAACGCCTCGATTCCGACGCCGCAACCGGTGCACTTCCGCCCGATGTTCGGCAGCCTCGGACGCGCCCGATCGGCGGGATCGGTCAGTTTCGTCAGCCAGGCCGCGATCGAGCGCGACGTGCGCGGACGCTACGGACTGTCCAAGCAGACGGTGGCGGTTCGCGACACCCGCGGCGGCATCGGCAAGCGCTCGATGCGGCTCAACGACCTGACGCCGAGCATCACCGTCGACCCCGAGACCTACGTGGTGACCGCCGATGGAAGGGTGCTGACCTGCGAGCCCGCCAAGGTGGTCGCCATGGCGCAACGCTACTTCCTGTTCTGAGGCCACCATGCAGCGCGCGATCCAGCACTCGGCGTCCGGCGGCTGGCCGGCCGACGCGGCGGCCGACGTCGTTACCCTGGACTACGACGCCCGCTTCCGCCGTCGCATGGTCCTGCACTGCGACAGCGGTCGCGAGGTGCTGCTCGACCTGCCGAAAGCGGTGGCGATGGCCGACGGCGACGGGCTGCGGCTCGAAGGCGGCGGCTGGTTGTCGGTTCGGGCCAGGCCGGAGCCACTGGTCGAGATTCGGGCCGCTGACGCCCACGCATTGGCGCGGCTGGCCTGGCATCTCGGCAACCGGCACCTGGCCACGGAAATCGCCGACGGCGTGCTGCGGATCCGGCCCGACCACGTGATCGATGCCATGCTGGAGGGCCTGGGTGCGACCCTGGTCCGGGTCGAACGGGCGTTCCAGCCGGAGGGCGGTGCCTATGGCGACCACGCCGGGCATCATCAGCATGAACACGATGGTCACGGCGGGCGGATCCACCACCATGGCGCCGATCACCACCACGGCCCAGGCGCGAATGACCATCACCACCGCTGATCCGGCTGCCCTTCTGAAGCTCGCCGCCTGGCTGTCGCCGTCCTTCCCGGTTGGGGCCTTCGCGTATTCGACCGGCCTGGAATGGGCCGTCGAGGACGGGCTGGTGGTCGGACGGGACGGGCTGGAGGCCTGGCTGCGGACCATCGTCGAGAGCGGGCCGCCACGCCAGGACGCGGTGCTGGCGGCGCGGACCTGGCGGGCCGTCGCAGCGGCCGACGCCGGCGGTCTGGTCGAGACGGCCAAGCTTGCGGGCGCGCTGAAGGGCACGGCCGAGCTGGCGCAGGAGACCGTCGTCCAGGGCGGGGCCTATCTGCGCACCGTCGCCGCCGCCTGGCCGCATCCGCGGCTCGCAGAACTGACCGCGGCGCTCGCGGTGGCGGGCGTGGAACCGGCGCTGCCGGTGGCGGTCGGTGCCGCCTCGGCGGTGCATGGCGTCGCCCTGGCGCCGACATTGTGGCTTTTCCTGCACGCCGTGGTCGCCAACCAGGTGTCGGCGGCGATCAGGCTGTCGGTGATCGGCCAGACCGACGGCCAGCGGGTGACGGCGGCGCTGGAGCCGGTCATCCT
>CAYNFA010000109.1:0-9246 GCA_964396345.1 uncultured Thalassobaculum sp. | reverse complement strand
TGATGCCCTGGGTCAGGCCCTGCGCCACCATCAAGGCGACCAGCGCCCACAGCGGCATCGCCACCGTGCCGACGATCAGCACCGCGATCGCGGTGAACAGGAAGCAGGTCGCCGCCACCCGGTTGTGGTGGCGGGTCCGGTCGGCGATGTGCCCGCCGATCAGGATGCCG
This sequence comes from uncultured Thalassobaculum sp., assembly GCA_964396345.1. Lineage (GTDB taxonomy): Bacteria > Pseudomonadota > Alphaproteobacteria > Thalassobaculales > Thalassobaculaceae > Thalassobaculum_A. The sequence continues at coordinate 9,076 of CAYNFA010000109.1, read as the reverse complement.
CCCGCGGTGCCGAACAGGTAAGCGGTGAGCGCGAAGGTCGCCGCCGCCAACGGCGTGCCGTACAGCGCGTTCAGCGTCACCACCAGGAACTGGTTGATGCCGCCCTGGCTGAGCGCCAGCAAGGTGAAGAACAACAGACACATCAGGATCGGCGGGCTGAGCAGCACCGACGCCCCGACCGATCCGTCGACCTTGGCGCCCGGCTTGCGCCGGCGGTCCGACCCCGGCTTGTGCTTCAGCGAGCGGCCGAACACCACCAGCCCGAGGGCGGCGACCATGCCGGCGGCGCCGCACGCGGCCACCCCGGCCTGCCAGCCGAACTGGCTGGCCAGCAGGATGATGGTCGGCGGCACCACCGCGCCGCCGAAGAAGCCGGTGAAGGTGTGCAGCGAGAACGCCCGGCCCATGCGCTTCTCGGAAATCGAGGCCGACAGGATCGCGTAGTCGGCCGGGTGGTAGACGCCGTTCGCGATGCCGGCGACCACCATCATCGCCATCACCGCCCAGTACGACCCCCAGACCCCGATCATCAGGAAGGCGAGCCCCTCGAGCGCCAGCCCGGCGATCAGGATGCCCTTGGCCCCGATCTTGTCGACCAGGTAGCCGAACACGATCTGGCTGACCCCGGTGGCGGCGGAGAACGCCATCACCAGCATGCCGAGCTCGACGTAGGTGACCCCGAAGGTGTCCTTGAGGACCGGGAACAGCGGCGGCAGCAGCAGGATGTAGAAGTGGCTGAAGAAGTGCGCCACGCCGATCAGGCTGACGACCTTGACGTCGTCGCGGAAGCTGCCGGGCTGGCCGTCGTCGGCGGCCTGGGAGATGGCGGTCATGGGTCGCGGGATCCTGCCTGGATTTTGGGCAGACTGTTCCGGCCGGCGGCAACGGTCAAGCGGGCCGCCCGCAGGACAGTCATGCCGGGCCGCCAAGGCTGACGGCGGCGGAGCGGCCGGTGGGTCCCGGGTCACCGCTACGCGGCGCCCGGGATGACGACAGGATGGGGAACCGTGACGGCGGCTACCGCATCGCCTCGGCGAACAGCGTCTCGAACCCCGACCGGTCGACCGGCCGGGGGTTGGTCGGGGTGCAGTGGTCGTGCTCGGCCTGCTCGGACGCCAGCGGGATCATCGCCTCGGTCACGCCCATCTCGCGCAGGTTGCGCGGCAGCTTCAGCCGGGCGTTCATGTCGGCGATCACCTGCGGCAGGTCGGCGTTCGAGGCCAGCCCCATCACCTGGCGCAGGGTGTCGTACTTGTCCCCGACGAAGTCGTGGTTGAAGCGCAGGATGGTCGGCATGATCACCGCGTTCAGGGTGCCGTGGTGCAGGCGCGGCTCCGGCAGGGCGCCAAGCGGGTGCGACATCGAGTGCACCGCGCCGAGACCCTTCTGGAACGCCATCGCGCCTTCCATCGACGCCATCATCATGTTCCAGCGTGCCTCGCGGTCGTGACCGTCGGCCACCGCCCGCTCCAGGTGCTTGACCGCCCGCGACACGCCGTCGAGCGCGATCGCCTCGGCTGGCGGGTTCACCTTCGGCGACAGGTAGGTCTCGATGCAATGAGTCAGCGCGTCCATGCCGGTCGCCGCCGTCAGCCCGGCCGGCAGGTCGAGCGTCAGGTCGGGATCGCAGATCGCGCGCCGCGGGATCAGGTGCGGCGACACCAGCGCGGTCTTCACCCCGGTCTCGAGAACGATAACGGCGCCGCGGCCGACCTCGCTGCCGGTGCCGGCGGTCGTCGGGATCGCGATCAGCGGCGGCATGTTGGCGGTGATCCGCCCCACCCCGCCCTTGATCATGGCGTAGCCCTCGAGCGGGCCCGGGTGCTCGACCATCAGCATGACCGCCTTGGCGAGGTCCATCGACGACCCGCCACCGACCGCCACGATGCCGTCGCAACCGCCCTCTCGGTACGCCGCCAGCGCCTGCTTGGCCGCGGCTTCGGTCGGGTTGGCCGGGGTGCCGTCGAAGATCGTCACCGCCTTGTCGTTCGGGATCACGCCGCGCACCGCGTCGATCAGCCCGGCCGCGACCAGCCCCCGGTCGGTCACGATCAACGGGCGCTTCATGCCGAGCGCGTCCATCTCGGCGCCGAGCGTCTTCACCGCTCCATGCTCGAAGGTGATGTTGGTCAGGTAGCTGATGAAGGTCACGAATGGCTCCTTGGGGGAATGGTCGTCAGGGCGGCGAGTATAAGCCCGCGTGGCGCGGCGCCGCCACCCGCGGGCGGCGGTGCATGGCCGATTGCGGCGTCGCCCGCGCCCCGCTATGTCGACGTCCATGCGACGCCCCGTCATCCTCGCCGGCGTGATGGTCGCCGCGGCCGTGTGGGCCGCGGTGGCGGGCGTCGTGGCGGTCCGGCAGTGGCCGTCCACCGGTGCAGCGATCGCCCGGGATCGCGACGCCGGCGTGCGCGGCTGCGCCGGGCGCTATCCGGAGCCGGCGGCCCGACAGCGCTGCGCCGACCTATTCGAGACCCAGTTCGTGATGGAGCGCAACGTCGCCATGTTCACCCGACTGCTGGTGGCCGCCGGCCCGCTCGCCGGGGTCGCCGTCTGGGCCTTCGCCACCCGGGCCTTCGCCACCCGGGCCTTCGCCACCCGGGCCTTCGCCAAGCGGGCGCGGCGGTCGTGACCCGGTCCAAGGACGCCCCGCCGCCGCGCGCCTGGCAGCGCATGCTCAGCGGACGCCGCCTCGACCTGCTCGATCCCTCGCCGTTCGACGTCGAGATCGAGGACATCGCCCACGGCCTTTCCAGGGTGGCGCGCTGGAACGGCCAGACAGCCGGGGAATGGGCGTATTCGGTCGCCCAGCATTCGGTGCTGGTGGAACGGCTGGTCGGCATGCTGGACCGCGACCTGCCGCAGCGCTGGCGGCTCGCCACCCTGCTGCACGACGCGCCGGAGTATGTGATCGGCGACATGATCACACCGTTCAAGTCGATCATCGGGCCGGATTACAAGACCGTCGAGGCGGCGCTGATGCGGGCGATTCACCTCAGGGTGGGGCTGCCGGCCGAGCTGCCGGCGACGGTCACCCGGCTGATCAAGCGGGCCGACCGCCTTGCCGCCTACCTCGAAGCCACCCAACTCGCCGGGTTTGCGGCCTCCGAGGCCCGTGGCTTCTTCGGCGCCCCGCGGACCGGTCTCGACATACGGATCGAGCCCGAGCCGCCGGATGAGGCCAAACGGCGCTACATCGACCGCTTTCGGGTGCTCGGCGGGACAACGTCCTGCTGATTACCTGATGCGCCGGATCGCGATTTCGGCGATGGTCCAAGGTGGGAGCAGATGGCGGGGTTTCGATGTCCGAGGCGAACAGCGGTTCCGGGGCGAGCCACGTCAGCACGCGCTACTGGCCCGCGACCTTCGAGGAACGCGGCGTGGTCGCCCCCTTCACCACCCCTACCCTCGCCTTCTCGCGCGCCCGGTCGGACCGCAACCAGAGCCTGGAGATCCTCATCCCCGGCCTGTCGGGTGGCAGCGGCGTCTACGTGATCGCCTGGCCATCGGTGCGCGAGGTGTTCCGGATGTCGGTGCACGACCGGGTGCTGCACGAGGCGATCGCCGATGCCAAGGCCACGACGCCGCGGATGATGCGGCGCTGCGCCAACCAGACCGCCATGACCGGTCTGGCCGGCCCGGATGCGGTCGAGTGCTCCAAGGCGGCGCTGGAGCAGGAGGAGAACGAGCGGCTCCTGACCAACTTCTATCTGATCAACTCGGTGATCGACCGGCTGTCCCAGACCCAGACCAAATTGACCGTGGCAGAGCTCTCGTCCGGCCAGGGTCAGCGCAAGGTGCGCGCCATCCTCGACGACATCGCCCGCCGGATCGGCACCTCGTCCGAGCAGATCTACCGCAGCCTCGAGAACTGGTCCGACTTGATCGCCCCGCTCGGGCTGGCGGCGATGCCACACGAATGCCGGCTCCGGCGGCTCCTGAAGCGGCTGGAGGCGTTCCGCATGAACGCCGAGGAATGGGGGCGTCGGTCTAACGCCGATCCTGACGGCCTGTCATTCCTGACCGCCGACGTCGCCAAGCTGACCCTCGACATCGGCCATTCGGTGGTGACCGAGGTCGACGCCTACGCTGCCGACCTGGCCGGCAGCCTGGCGGCCTGGAAGGCCACCGAGCCGGCTCTCCAAGAGCGGGTCGACCGGCTCTCCTGGCTGCTCGACGGCTGGGAGCACGTGCTGACGATCTGGGACGGGGTGGTCGAGTCGCCGATCTGGGAGCAGGTCGAAGCGATGGAGGAGATCGTGCGGATGCTGCCGCTGATCCCAAAAAAGGAAATCGAGCGGCAGAACGCCGACGCCTGGGGTGACCTGGAGAACGCGCTCCGGCGCTTCGTGAAGCCGATGCAGAGCTGGCAGTCCGGCGAGGTCGACATCGACCTGCTGCTGCGCGTCGAGCAGCGCCGGGCGAAAGCCCTTTAGACTCCGCTAACGTGCCTGGAGGAGGAACGATGAGCTCTGCGCCCCCCGACCGCTCGCTCGACCTGCTCGCCGGCCGGGTGTTCGACATCCCCGAACCGCAGTTCTCCGACCTCGTGCGCTCGCTCGAGGCGCGTCGGTTGCGGGTCGACCAGCGGGCAACCGCCGACGCCGTGCTGAGCCGGCTGCGCCCGCGCATGTCGATGGCCCGCCCCCCACGCCGGCCGACACCCCAGCGCCTGTTCTGCCTGCCGTTCGAGGACCTGCTGTACGATCCCGGCACCCCGCGCAAGGCGGTCGGCCGAATCCCGCGCTCGGCGATCGCGCCGATCTGGTCGCTGTTGGCCGAGAACGCTGCTACCGGTGTCGTCGAGGGAGCCTCTGCCGCCCTGCGGGCCGCCGATCCCGACGACGCCGCGACCATCCTGCGGGCCGGCGCCCCGCTGTGGGCTGAGGGCGCGCGCGTGCTCAGGGCGCGCGCCGCCGCCTCGCGCAAGACCGCCGCGCTGCGCACGCAGCTGCGGGACGCCCTCGGCGGCGAGCCGGTGCTGGCATCGCTCGACGACGTGGCGATCATGCTGGCGATCGCCACGCCCATTCTGGAACTGCGCGCGAACCTGCCGGCAGCGCCGATCGAGGGCATCGGAAAGGACGCTTTGGCGGCAGTGGCGCGCGCACTCCAGCAGGTGGCGGCGGTCGAGCGCGAAGCGATTCCCTACGTGGTCTTTGTCCTGATGGCCCGTCTGCGCGACCTGGGATCGCTCGCCGGCCTGTTCGAGCGGCTGATCGAAGGCGGCTTCGGCGACCTGGTTCAGGCGGCCAGCGCCCAGGCTGGCGAGGCGGTCGTCAGCCAGTGCGAGGACCGGCTGATCGATGTCCGCGCCGAACTCGAGGACGAGGACCTTCCGAAGGCCGAAGTGGCGCGAGCCCTCAGCCGCGAGATCGATTCGCTGGAGCGTTCGGTCCGGGCGGTCGGCGACAGCGGCGGTCGCGGCCTCGGGCGGCGGATCGAGCGGGTCAAGGCCGAGCTCGCCCGCGTGGCGCGCGAGATTGTGGTTGTCGGCGCCGGTGCCGCCACGCTGGCGGTGGTCGCGGCCCTCGACGATCCGCTGGCCAGCGAGGAACAGGAGCTGCACCGCCTGCGCGACGCCGAGGACAGGATAGTCGCCCTGCGGCTGTGCCGGCGGTTCTCCGACGATGTGGGGCTGGCGGAACAGGTGGCCGCCGCGATGAAGACGATCGGCACTGGGCTCGACAACCGCGGCAAGGCGATCCTGGCGGCGCTGGAGGCGAACGACCCCGGCGTATCGGTCGTCGACCTCTACAACACCGTGCGACTGGTTGAACTGGTGGACGGCGCGGAAAAGGCCGACAGACTTAGGGTCGCCGGCCTGAAGGCGATGACCGGATAGCCGCAACGGTCCGTACCGCTTCAGCGAACGTTAAGACATTGCGTGGTAAAGAATCCAGTTCCTGTTCCTGGCTGCGGGCACGCATGACTTCATGACGTGCCGGGCGCTCGAGAGACCGCTAGATGCTCACCGGACGGTTCGCCCTGCTGGGGTTGCCGATCGTCATCCTGACCGCCGCCCTGCTGATCGGCACGTATCGCTACGTGGTGCTGTTCAACCTGCAGGTCAGCGTCGAGGGCGTCGCCGCCTCGATGGCGCAGATCTTCGCCAACACGCTCTGGCACGACTATCGCCCGCTTCTGGAGAACGGCGCCGACATGGGCGCCGAGGCGGTGCGCGGCGATCCAATGACACGCGCGCTCGACCGGGAGGTGCGTCGGGTCACCGCCGGAACCAAGGTGATCAAGATCAAGGTCTACGCCGTGAACGGGTTCACGCTGTACTCCACCGATCCGGCGCAGATCGGCGTGGACTACAGCCAGCGGCCGGCGTTCCTGACGGCGTTTGGCGGCGGCATTTTCAGCGAACTCGCGCGACGCGACCGGTTCGAGGCGGTCGACGGGCCGCTATCCGACATCGTCGTGTTGGCGACCTACGTGCCGGCGCGCTCGCCTGACGACAGGTCGCGCATCCTGGCGGTGCTGGAGATCTACACCGACGTCACCGAACTCGAGATCAAGGTCCTCGAGCGGCCCGAGGTCCGCGGCGCGATGCTGGCGATCGTGCTGGTGCTGCTGTCGGCGTTCGGGACCCAGCTCTGGGTTCTCCGGCGTGCGGAGGCCCGGGTGCTTCTGGAACACGATCGCCGGCTGCGGGCCAGCGCCGAACTGTCGAGGGTCGACGAGGCGAGTCGGGCCAAGTCGATGTTCCTCGCCAACATGAGCCATGAGCTGCGGACCCCGCTGAACGCGGTGATCGGCTTCTCGGACATCCTGCAGGCGGAGATGTTCGGACCGATCGAGCAGCGCCGGTACGTCGAGTATGCCGGCGACATCAACCGCGCGGGCCGCCACCTGCTGCGGGTCATCGACGACGTGCTCGACCTGTCAAAAATCGAGGCCGGCAAGGTCGACGTCAATGTCAGCGTGGTCGACCCCGCCGCGACGATCGCCTCGGCGCTGGATATGCTGGTCACCGAATCCGACCGCCACGGCGTGGCGATCCGGCGCGACCTGCCGTCCGGCGTGCCGCTGATCGCGACCGACGACGGCAAGCTTCGCCAGATCGTCCTCAACGTCGTCTCGAACGCCATCAAGTACACCGGAACCGGCGGTTCGGTGACCGTGCGGCTCGAGGTCGCTTCGGACGCGCCGGCGGTCCGGATCGTCATGGCCGATACCGGGATCGGCATGTCAGCCGACGACCTTGCGGTGGCGCTCACACCGTTCGGCAGGGTCCAGGGAATCCCGGGCAGCCAGCGCGGCGGCACCGGCCTCGGTCTTCCCCTGACCCGCGAGTTCGTCCATCTCCTGGGTGGGCGTTTCAACGTCGAGAGCGCCCCGGGCGTCGGCACCACCGTGACGGTCGACCTGCCACTGGCGCCGATCGCCGCCTGACCGCGGCGCGACGAACACATCGCGGCGCGACGCCCCTTGCCCGAGGTTTCGCCGCCGCTCTACGCTCTGGCAACCCGTGTCACCGAAAGGACCCTCGCCATGGCCGATCCCCGCTACGTGTTTCTCGATGACAAGATCGTTCCCTGGGATCAGGGCACCGTTCACGTCTCCTCCGGCGCCTTCAAGTACGGAGCCTCGGTGTTCGAGGGCCTGCGCGGCTACTGGAACGACAAGGAACAGGAGATGTACCTGTTCCGGATGGCCGAGCACATGGAGCGCTTCACGTTCTCGCAGCGCTTCATGCGGTTCGACGAGATCTACTCGCCCGAGTACGTCACCGAGAAGACCCAGGAACTGATCCGCGCCAACGGCTTCCGCGGCGAGAACGTCCACATCATGACGACCGCCTACCTGAAGGGCGGCGCCGCCCCCGGCGTGACCGGCCCGGTCGGGCTGGCGATCACCGCGCTGGAGCGCCCGCGCATCGCCAAGATCACCTCGGGAGTCGCGGCCCAGGTCAGCTCCTGGATGCGGGTGCCCGACAACGCCATGCCGATGCGCGTCAAGTGCAACGCCAACTACAACAACGGCCGCCTCGCCAGCATGCAGGCCCAGGCCGACGGCTACGACACCGCGATCTTCCTGAACAGCCGCGGCAAGGTCTCGGAAGGCCCGGGCATGTGCTTCTTCATCGTGCGCAACGGCGTGCCGATCACCCCCAGCACCTCCAACGACATCCTGGAGAGCATCACCCGCACCACCGTCCTCGACTTGCTCCGCGAGATGGGCACGCCGGCGGTGGAACGCGACGTCGACCGCTCCGAGATCGTGGCGGCCGACGAGGCGTTCTTCTGCGGCACCGCCTGGGAGGTGACCCCGGTCACCATGATCGACCGGCTGCCGGTCGGCACCGGCAAGATGGGCGCCATCACCCAGCGCCTGCAGGACACCTACTTCGACGTCTGCAGCGGCGGCACCGGCGCCCACGGCGAGTGGCGCATGCCGGTGTACGGCAACGCCGGGGTGAAGGCCGCCGAGTAGCGTCGGCCGGAGCTTTCCGGGAGGGTCGACGCCATGCTGGAGCACCTGCCCCGCGTCGACCTCCTGGACGGCCCGACGCCGTTCCAGCGCATGGCCCGGCTGGAGGCGGCCACCGGTCATCGCTCGCTCTGGGTCAAGCGCGACGACGTCGGCGCCCTCGGCCTCGGCGGCAACAAGCTGCGCAGCCTCGAGTATTGGATCGGCGCCGCCGGACGGACCGGCTGCGACACGCTGGTGGTGGCCGGCGCGCCGGAATCCAACCAGTGCCGGCTAACGGCGGCCGCCGCCGCGAGGCTCGGCCTCGGCTGCCTGATCCTGCACGGCGGCGATCCGCCGGCCTGTGAGGTCGGCAACCTCATGCTGAACCGCCTGCTGGGCGCCGAGATCCGGTTTCTCGGCCCGGTCGACGAGGCCGAGCGCGGCCGGCGGGCCCGCGCCGCCACCGAGGACCTGGCCGGCGCCGGCCGGCGCCCCTACCTGATCGGCGACGCCGCGGTCGGCGCCCTCGGCTACGCCCGCGCCGTCGAGGAACTGGCCCGCCAGGCCCGCGCCGTCGACCTGACGCTGAAGCACGTGGTGCTGCCCGGCTCCATGGGAACCACCGAGGCCGGGTTTCTGTACGGCTCTGCGCTGC
>CAYNFA010000108.1:0-9298 GCA_964396345.1 uncultured Thalassobaculum sp. | reverse complement strand
ATCTGATGCTCGACCGAGTAGTCGCCGAGGTGCGCGGGTTCGCCGAGAGGAAGTTGGCCGGCGTGGCGTGCAGATTGGTGAAGTTGCAGCGCCCGCCGCCCGAGATCCGGACCTTCTCGGCCGGTTTGGCGGACTGGTCGAGCACCACCACCCGACGGCCGCGCTTGCCGGCCTCGATCGCGCACATCAGGCCGGCGGCGCCGGCGCCGAGCACCAGGACGTTGGCGGCGGTCACCGCGCCACCGGCTGGCCGGCACGCTGGCAGTCCCGCCAGTCGGGGGCGATCCAGGCCGGCAGGTTCGCCGGGGCGAGCGGCTGCTTGCCGAGGATATGGTCCGACGCCTTCTCGCCGACCATGATCGTCGGCGCGTTGAGGTTTCCGTTCGGGATCGTCGGGAACACCGAGCTGTCGACCACGCGCAGCCCATCGACGCCGATCACCCGCAGTTCCGGGTCGACCACCGCTTCCGGGTCGTCGGCCGACCCCATTCGACATGTCCCGCTCGGATGGTAGGCGCTCTCGGCGTTGGCGCGCACCCACGCGTCGATGGCGTCGTCGGTGGCGACGCCGACGCCGGGCTGGATCTCGTCGCCGCGGTACGGGTCCATTGCTGGCTGCGCCATGATCTCGCGGGTGATGGCGATCACCCGTCGCCAGGCCTCGATGTCCTCGGGCGCGGTGAGGTAGTTGAACAGGATCGACGGGGCGTCGGCCGGCGAGGGGCCGCCGATCGCCACCCGGCCGCGGCTGCGCGGCTTGTTCGGGCCGACATGGACCTGGAAGCCGTGGCCGTCGAACGCCGCGTTGCCGTCGTAGCGCATGGCGCCGGGCAGGAAGTGGTACTGGATGTCCGGCCACTCGACGCCGGCGCGCGAGCGCACGAAGGCGCAGGACTCGAAATGGTTGGTGGCGCCGAGCCCGTCTTTGAACAAGACCCAGCGCAGCCCGATCAGCAGCTTGCGCCAGTGCTTCAGCTCGGCGTTCAGGGTGATCGGCCGGGTGCAGCGGAACTGGAAGTAGACCTCCAGATGGTCCATCAGGTTGGCGCCGACCCCAGGCCGGTCGGCGACCACATCGACGCCGTGACGGCGCAGCAGGTCGGCCGGCCCGATGCCGGAGCGCTGCAGAATCGTCGGCGAGCCGATCGGCCCGGCCGCCACGATCACCTCGCGGTGCGCCGTGGCGAGCCGCTGCTCGCCGCCGACCGTATAGGCGACGCCGGCAACCCGGTGGCCTTGGACGGTCAGCCGGTCGGTCAGGGCGTGCTTGACCAGGTGAAGGTTCGGCCGCTTCAGCGCCGGCTTCAGGTAGGCGTTGGCGGTCGACCAGCGCACGCCGTCCTTGACGGTCATGTGCATGGCGCCGAAGCCCTCCTGACGCTCGCCGTTGTAGTCGGCCGTCGCGCCGTAGCCAGCCTCGACGCCGGCCTCGACGAACGCCCGGTACAGTGGGTTGCGCATGCCGTTGCCGGCGTTGGTGGCGAGCGGGCCGTCGCCGCCGCGGTAGGTGTCGCCGCCGCCGATCCAGCTCTCGGCGCGCTTGAAGTAGGGCAGCACGTGCCGGCCGCCCCAGCCGTGGGCGCCCTGCCGCTCCCACTCGTCGAAGTCGCGGGCGTGGCCGCGCACGTAGACCATGCCGTTGATCGAGGACGACCCGCCGATAACCTTGCCGCGCGGGCAGTGCATGCGGCGGCCGTCCAGTCCCGGCTCCGGCTCGGTCTCGAAGAACCAGTTGAAGCGCTTCATGTTCATCGGGATCGACAGCGCCGTCGGCATCTGGATGAAGATCGAGCGGTCGCTGCCGCCGGCCTCCAGCACCAGCACGCTGTGCCGGCCGTCGGCGCTGAGCCGGTCGGCCAGCACGCAGCCGGCCGATCCGGCGCCGACGATCACGTAGTCGAATTCCCGCGTCTCCATGGCGCCGGGGATGCCACGGCGGCGAGGGGGTGGCAAGGGCCGACCCTGTCGCTACTCGACGGTGTCGAACTCGAGTCCGGCCAACAGCATGCCGACGGTCTCGCCGTCGTCGGACAACGGCAGGATCACCCGCTCGACCCGGAAGGTGATGCCGCGCGCCGTCCAGAAGCTGTGCTCCGACACGTACGGGGCGCGCGACCCCAGGCACGCGAGGTAGTCGTGCAGGATGGCCGCACGGCGGTCGCCAAACGCGATCTCGTCGAGATACTGCCCCGTGTAGTCGGCGCCGTACATGTCGGCCACGTGAGTCCCGACGAGCCGCGCCCGCAGCCTTTCGCTGCCGGGCACGACGTCGAACAGGATCAGGAAGGGCAGGTGGCGGGGGATGTCGAGCGGGTCGATGTCGGCGCGGGAGGGCATCGGACGACCGGCACACCGGTCCTGCCAGTAGGCGTAGAGTTGCTGCAGCCGCGGGCTCGCGATGATCGGGCGGGCGCGGTGGCAGGATGTCACGTCTGGGCCCCGCCGTTCGACGCGATCATCTGGCCGTTGATGAACCCGCCGGCGTCGGAACACAGGAAGGCCGTCAGCGCGGCAATATCCTCCGGCGTGCCCAGGCGGCCGACCGGAATCCGGTCCTTTTGCGATCGGATGTGGGCCGTCATCGAGGCGTCCTCGTGCTCGGTCTCGATCGGACCCGGCGAGATCGCGTTGGTGGTCACACCTTTCGGCCCGAACTCTTTGGCGAGCGCCTTGGTGAGGCCCCACAGCCCATGCTTGGCGACCGACACCGGCGCGCGGCCACTGTAGCCGTGCATGGCGTTCATGCCGGTCAGGTTGACGATCCGGCCCCAGCCGGCTGCCACCATGCCTGGGCCGAAGGCGCGGGCGGTGTAGAAGGCGCTGTTCAGGTCGGTGTCGAGCACCCGGTGCCAGTCATCATCGGTCATCTCGAGAAACGGCTTCTCGGGCCGGATAGCGGCGTTGTTGACCAGGATCTGGACCCGTCCGAACGCCGCCAGCGCGTCGCGCGCCATCGCGGTGACGGCGTCGGAGCGGCCGACGTCGCCCATCACCACCAGAGCCCGGCGTCCGAGCGCCTCGACCTCGCCGGCCACAGCGTCGCAGACCGCGCGATCGGAGCGGCCATTGATGACTACGTCGCAGCCCTGGCGGGCGAGCGCCAGGGCGATCGAGCGCCCGATGTTACGGCCGGCTCCGGAAACGAAGGCGACTCGCGTGCTGTCCGTCATCGACCGCTCCCTCCCTGAAATGGTTGGGAAAGCCTAGTCGCCGACGTGGTCGCCGCCAAGCCGGCGCCGACATTTTCTCGCACCGCAACGAGGCGGACTTGACCCAGGTCAAGCGGCGCGCGGCGGCGGCAGGGTATCCAGGCAACGAAACCTGGGGAGGGCCGGATGTACCTGGAGCGATACGCCACCGCCAACCTGCCTCGCTACACCAGCTACCCGCCGGCCAACCGCTTCGAACCCAGTATCGATGCCGGGGTCTACCGGCGCTGGCTTGCCGGCCTCGACCCCGAGGCCACGCTATCACTCTATGTCCATGTCCCGTTCTGCCGATCGCTGTGCTGGTACTGCGGCTGCCATACCACGGTGCCGAACGACACCGACCGTGTCGACCGTTACATCTCTGTGCTTTTGAAAGAGATCGATCTGGTGGCGGTTGAGTTGGGCGAGGGGCGGCCGGTTGCCACCGTTCATTTTGGTGGCGGCACCCCCACCATCCTCGATCCTGACAGTTTCCTGGCGCTGGCCGCCGCGATGCGGTCGCGCTTCCGGCTCCGGCCGGGCGCCGAGTTCGCCATAGAGGTCGATCCGCGCGGCCTCGACCAGCCGCGCATCGATGCCTTGGCCGAAGCAGGCGTGACGCGGGTGAGCCTCGGGGTCCAGGATCTCGATCCCGAGGTTCAGCGTGCCATCAACCGGGTACAGCCGTTCGAACTGGTGGAGCGCGCGGTCGATGGGTTGCGGCGGGCCGGGATCACCGCTCTGAACGCCGATCTGATGTACGGCCTGCCGCGCCAGAGCGTCGACCATGTCGCCAGCTCGGCCCGGGCGGTGGCTGGCCTCGGCATCGATCGGTTGGCAGTCTTTGGCTACGCCCACGTACCCTGGTTCAAGGCCAACCAGCGCGCTATCGATGACAGCGCGCTCCCGGGCTCGGAACTGCGGTTCGACCAGGCAGCGGTCGCCGCCGCCACGCTTGACGAACTCGGCTACGATGCCATCGGCTTCGATCACTTCGCGCGACCGGACGATCCGCTCGCGATCGCGGCGGTGACCGGCAAGCTGCGCCGAAGCTTCCAGGGTTATGTCGTCGATCCTGCGGATGCCGTCATCGGCTTCGGAGCCTCGTCGATTGGCTCGCTGCCAGACGGTTATGTCCAGAACGAAGCCCATCTCAAGCGCTGGGCTGACAGGGTTGCCGCGGGCGATCTTCCAGTGGCTCGGGGCGTCGCCCTAGCCGCGGAGGACCGTTTGCGGCGTGCGGTGATAGAGCGCCTGCTGTGCGATGGCGCGGTCGATGCTGCGAAGGTGGCGCTTGGGCAGGGGCTTGCGGTCGATCCCCTGCTCGGTGCCTTCGAGGCTCTGCATCGCCTGGAGGCCGACGGCTTGGTGACTCTGCAATCCTGGACGGTGCGCACCACGCCGCTCGGGCGGCGCTACCTGCGCAACGTCGCGGCTTGTTTCGACCCGGCGCTGGACGGCGTTGCAGGCCGCCACAGCCGCGCGGTGTGAGAGCCGGCGGTCACTTGCCGGCGTTCGCGTAAAACATCTGCTGACCGTCGATCTGGTATCCGTCGATCGCCGCTTGGCCCTCGGCGGACAGCAGCCAGTCGACGAAGGCTTGGCCGTCGGCCGCCTTCACGTGCGGGTGCCGTGTCGGGCTGACCAGGATGACGCCGTACTGGTTGAACAGCGTCGGGTCACCCTCGACCACGATCGCATGGTCGCCGCGGTTCTTGAACGCGATCCAGGTGGCGCGGTCGGTCAGCGCGTAGGCGTCCATGCCGACCGCGGTGTTGAGCGTCGCGCCCATCCCCGACCCGGTCTCGCGGTACCAGCCGCCGCTCGCCTTCGCCTGGTCGATTCCGGCGGACTTCCAGAGCGACTTCTCCTTCTTGTCCGTGCCGCTGTCGTCGCCGCGCGAGGCGAAGGCAGCGCCGGCCGTTGCGATCGCCCGGATCGCCGCGACGGCGTCCTTGCCGCCGGCGACCTTGGCCGGGTCGGCCTTGGGGCCGACGATCACGAAGTCGTTGTACATGACGTCGAAGCGCTCCACGCCGCCGCCCTCGGCGACGAACTTCTGCTCGGCCGACTTGGCGTGCACGAACCGCACGTCGCCGTCGCCGTTGACGGCGTTCTTCATCGCCTGGCCGGTGCCGACAGCGACCACCCGGACCTCGATGCCGGCCTTGGCCGTGAACTTCGGGAGGATCGTCTCGAACAGGCCGGAGTTCTGGGTCGAAGTCGTGGACTGCACGGTGATGAACCGGTCCGCCGCCTCGGCGCCGGTGAGCGGCCCCAGCAGGGTGGCGGCGGCCAACAGCATCAATCCCAGGCGTCTCATGGCAGCAATCTCCCCTCGATGAACGCGCGCGCCGCCTCGCTCGACGGCGCATTGAAGAAGCGGTCGGCCGGCCCGCGCTCGGCGATCCGGCCGTGATGGACGAAAGCGACATCGTCGGCGAGGCGCCGCGCCTGACCGAGGTCGTGGGTGACGAACACCACGCTGGTGCCGCCGCGATGGGCGTCGCGGACCTGCGTCTCGATCGCCAGGGTCGCCGACGGATCGAGGTTGGCGGTCGGCTCGTCGAGCAGCAGGACCTCGGGCCGGGTGGCGAGGGCGCGGACGATCGCCAGGCGCTGCTGCTCGCCGCCGGACAGCACCCGGGCCGGCGAGCCGGCGAGCCGCGACAGCCCGCCGTCGGCCAGCGCATCCTCGGCGCGCCGGTTGCGCTAGGCGCGCGGTACGCCGGCGACTTTCAGGACGTAGCGGACGTTGTCGATCACCGAGCGACGCAGCATCACCGGCTTCTGGAACACGAATCCGAGCCGTGGCGCACGCTCTCGGCCCGGCGGCGTCCCGGCCCAGGTGACCGTGCCGGCGTCGGGCGGCACCAGCGTCGCCAGCACCCGCAGCAGCAGGCTCTTGCCGGCGCCGTTCGGGCCCATGATCACAACCAGCGGCCCCGGCACGATCTCGATGTCGATGTTGTCCAGAAGAACGCGGCCGGCGCGTCGGATCGCCAGCCCGGCGCCGCGGATTGGCAGGACGCGGCGATCGCTCCTGCTGCCGGCGCCGGAGTCGGGATCAGCCGAAGGCCGCATGGCCCGCCGTCCGTCTCAGCCCCATCACCGCCGCGTTCACCCCGATCGCCAGCGCCAGCAGGATCAGGCCGAGGCCGAGGGCGAGCGCGAGGTCGCCCTTGGAGGTCTCGAGCGCGATCGCGGTCGTCATCACGCGGGTGACGTGATCGATGTTGCCGCCGACGATGATCACCGCCCCGACCTCGGCGATCGCGCGGCCGAAGCCGGCCAGCAGGGCGGTCAGGAGGCTGAAGCGGGCGTCCCACAGCAGGGTGGCGACCATACCGGCGGTGCCGACGCCGAGCACGCGGAGTTGCTCGTCGTACTCGTCCTTCATGTCCTCGACGGTCTGGCGTGTGACCGCCGCGATGATCGGGATGACCAGCACCATCTGAGCGATGATCATCGCCGAAGGGGTGTACAACAGGCCGAGCGGCCCGAACGGCCCGGCCCGCGACAGCGCGAGGTAGATGAGCAGGCCGACCACCACCGGCGGCAGCCCCATCAGCGAGTTCACCGCCACCAGGGCGATCCCGCGGCCGGGAAACCGTGCCACCGCCAACGCGGCGCCCAGTGGCAGCCCGATCAGCGCGGCGGCCAGCACCGCCGACAGGCTGACGCGCAACGACAGCCCCACGATCTCCACCAGATCCGGGTCCAGGCTGGCGACGAGGCGGAACGCCTCGCCGAATGCCGCGCTGAAGTCCTGCAAGACCGTGAGCCTCCCGGAAAGAGTCTAACCTTCTAGTGCAGTCTGTACAGATTTTCCGCTAGAACTGATCCAAGACATAATTTTGCATGAAAATAACATTGTGCTCGTGGCTAGCGGTCGATTGCGGGCGCCCCCCGCCGCTCCTACAGTGCCGGGAAACAAAAACAGGGAGGACCTTTGGATGACCGACGATGCTTTCGAAATGTCGGTACGCAAGTTCCTGAAACAGGTCGGCGTGACCGCCCATCAGGAACTGAAGCGGGCAGCCCGCGCGTCTGGAGGCGGCACCCGCACGGCGCGCGCGGTCATCACGCTGGAGGGCACCGACCTTGAGCACGTGGTCGAGGCCGAGATCGTCCTGCCAAATGGTTGATGTCACTGAGAGTGCCGTCCTGGCGGCGTTGCGGTCGGTTATCGATCCTTCGCGCGGCGTCGACCTGGTGTCAGCCGGCATGGTCGAGAGCGTGACGGTGCGCGGCGGCAATGTCGGATTCACGCTGCTGGTCGACGCGCACCGTGGTGCGGCGCTGCAGCCGTTGCTGCGGCACGCCGAGGCAAAGGTGTTGGCGCTTCCGGGGGTGACCAGCGCGACCGGGGTGCTGACCGCCCATGCCGCCGCCGGGACGTCCCGGCGCGACGCGCCGGCGCTCGACGTCCCGGGGCCGGTTCCGGCGGCGCCGCTTGCCGAGATCCGCCGGGTGATTGCGGTGGCGAGCGGCAAGGGCGGAGTCGGCAAGTCGACGACCGCCGCCAATCTGGCGGTCTCGCTGGCGCTCGAGGGAATGGCTGTCGGTCTGCTCGACGCCGACGTCTACGGGCCCTCGCAGCCGCGCATGCTCGGCGTGACGGGGCGGCCGAAGTCGCTCGGCCCCGATACCGTGGCGCCGTTGGAGAATTACCGGGTCAAGCTGATCTCCATGGGGTTGCTGGCCGCCGAGGACACGCCGATCGCCTGGCGCGGACCGATGGTGCAATCGGCGCTGTCCCAGATGCTCACCAAAGTGGCGTGGGGCAAGCTCGACTTCCTGGTGATCGACCTGCCGCCGGGCACCGGTGACGTGCCGATCAGCATGATCCAGCAGACCCCGATCGACGGGGTGGTGGTGGTCTGCACGCCGCAGGACGTCGCCCTGCTGGACGCCCGCAAGGCGATCGCCATGCTGCAGCGCGCCGACGTGCCGATCCTCGGCGTGATCGAGAATATGAGCTTCTATCAGTGCCCGGACTGCGGGCGGGTCGACCACATCTTCGGGCACGGCGGCGCGGTCAGGGAGGCCGAGCGTCACGGCGTGCCGCTGCTTGGCGCCATCCCGCTCGACGTCGCCGTGCGTGAGAGCGGCGATGCCGGCACGCCGATCGTGATAGCCCGTCCGGACGGCCCGCACGCGCGCGCCTTCCGAGAGGCGGCGCGGGCGCTGATTCGGGCGGTGGAAGGAGGTCCGTCGTGATTGACGACGATGAGGCAGACTGGCCGCCTCTGTTGCCGCCTCTGTTCTCCGGCCGCGAGGTGCGGGGCGGGGTCGATCCGCTTGCGGTGGCGGCGCGCGCGGCGGCGGAAGGGTCCGATCCCGGGGTAGTCGCGTACGCGTCGCCCGGCGACCGGCTGCGGCTGGCGATCGCGCTGGCCCCCGAGGTGCCGCTCGATCGCGCCGTGCAGATGGCCCACGCGCTGATGATCGCGGTGGGGGATTCGATCGGCGCGCTGGCGCCGCCCGAGATCGCCGTCCAGTACCGCTGGCCGACCACGCTGCTGATCAACGGTGCCGTGGCCGGCCGGGTCCGGCTGGCGGCGTCCGGGCGCGAGCCGGCGGCGGTGCCGGATTGGCTGGTGGTCGGTCTCGACCTCGCTCTGTCGATGGATCGCGGCGGGGCGGAGCCGGGCGACCGGCCCGAGGAGACCGCGCTGTACGAGGAGGGCAGCGGGGCGATCCCGCCGTCGCGCCTGCTGGAATCGATGTCCCGGCACTTCCTCGCCTGGCTGCACCGCTGGGAAGAAGACGGCTTCCGGCCGCTGCACGATGCCTGGTGCGCGCGCGCCGAGCCCGGCATGACCGTCTCCGGCGGCGCGTTCCTCGGGCTCGACGGGGACGGGCGGGCGCTGCTGAAGGGCGCGGCCGGGACGCGGGCCGTATCCCTGGCCGAGCATCTTGAGGAAACCGGCCCATGAGGCTGCCGCGTGTGGTCCGGTTCGACGACTCCGACGGCCGGGTGTTCGAGCGCGCGGCCGAGGACGGCGAGTGGGCAGTGCCGGGTGGCTTCGAGTTCGCCGATGACGATGCCGCAACCCTGGTTGGCAAGCGCCGGCAAGCCTTCGCCAACGGCTTTCTGGGGCTGG
>CAYNFA010000107.1:0-9316 GCA_964396345.1 uncultured Thalassobaculum sp. | reverse complement strand
ACCAGCTGCGTGGCGCCATCCGGGCGATCGCCGACGCCGGCGGCGGCGTGCTGCTGTACCGCGCCCAGGAGGGCAGGGACATTGGCCTGATCAACAAGTTGAAGGCATACAGCCTGCAGGACCTCGGCGCCGACACCGTCGACGCCAACACCATGCTCGGCTACGACGATGATGAGCGGGTGTACTTCCCGGCCGCCGAAATGCTGAAGCTGCTCGGCATCGCGCGGGTGCGGATGATGACCAACAACCCCGAGAAGATCGGCCAGCTCGCCGCCTGCGGCGTCGAGGTGGTGGAGCGGGTCCGGCACGTGTTCCCGTCGAACCGCCACAACGAGCGCTACCTCGCCGCCAAGGCCAGCCGGTCCGGCCACCTGTTCTGACCGACCCGGTCTGAGCAAGGCTGGCACGCCGCTTGCTTCCATCTAGGCATGGAAGGAGCGCGCCGATGACGATCACTCCCACGCAAGGCCCTGCCGGCACCCCGAACGATTGGGTGCTGCGCCGCTCGGATCCGGGCGGCGAGGAGTTCATGCCGGGCGAGGACACCACCGCCGGCGAGTCCGGGCTCGGCTTCGGCGACCTGCTCGACGCGATCAACCCCCTGCAACATCTGCCGATCGTCGGCACTCTCTACCGGGCACTGACCGGCGATACCATCAGCGAAACCGCCCGCATGGCCGGCGGCGCGCTGTACGGCGGGCCGGCCGGGCTGGTCGGAGCGCTCGCCAACCTGATGGTCGAGAAGGAGACCGGCAGTGACATCGGCGGGACCGCGCTGGCCTGGGTGACCGACGAGCCCGCCGCCGGCGACGCCGGTACCGCGGTCGCCGGGGCGGTCGCCGGGGCGGACCCGGCGCTGCCCGAGACCGCGGCGCTTCCGATCAACGCCGCTCCGGTCACGATCGCAGCCGCCATGGCGTCACCGGCGGCGATCCAGACGTCGGCCCAGGAGGCGCCCGCGTTGATCGTCCCTGCCTCGACCGGCGCTGCCGGGACTGCCGCAACCGCTGCCGGGCTCACGCCGGACCCCGAGAACCCGGGTACCACGGTGTTCGCCGGTCGTTCGGCCGACCGACTCGACGCGTTCATCCGACAGGCGAACGCGGTCCGCCGGTCCAACCCGGTGGCAACACGGGCGCCGTCCGCGACCACCGATCCGACCCGCCTTCAGGCGGCGGCGCTGAAGCCACCGGGCGTGACCACCGGCGCTGAAGCGCAGAAGTCCGACGCGAAGCAGGGCGACGCCGAGCTCGCCGTCGCCGGCGGCGATGCCGGCAGCGTCAACGACTGGATGTTGCGGGCCCTCGAGAAATACGAGCATATGAGGAAGCAGGAGACCTGAGCCGGCGGAGTGCCCGTTGACGCTTCTGACGGTCCGCGCGGCGCCCGGCGCCACCCGCGGCACCCTGGCCGTCGGTGACCGGGCGCGGCCCTGCGCGCTCGGACGGGCCGGCATCGTGACAGGCAAGCGCGAGGGTGACGGCGGCACGCCGATCGGGCGGTTTCCGCTGCGCCGGCTGTTCCACCGACCCGACCGCGAGACCGCGCCTGCCACCGGCCTGCCGGTCCTTGCGCTGGCCGAGGATCACGGCTGGAGCGACGATCCCGCCGATCCGCTGACCTACAACCGGTTGGTCCGCCTGCCCTTCGCGCTAAGCCATGAGCGGATGTGGCGCGACGACGGCCTGTACGACCTGGTGGTGGAACTCGGCTACAACGACGCGCCGGCGCTGCCGGGCCTCGGCAGCGCGATCTTCCTGCATCTCGCCCGCCCCGATTGGGGACCGACCGAGGGCTGCGTCGCCATGACCCGCGACGATCTGCTGGCGGTGCTGGTCGCCGTCGGTCCGCAAAGCGCGATCGATATTTCCCTGGCCTGACCGGTCGCCTGACGTGGTCGAAGGCGGCGGCCTCAGCCGCGGTCGCGGGCGCCGAAGATCGCGGTGCCGACCCGCACATGGGTGGCGCCGAGGGCGACCGCCGCCTCGTAGTCGCCGCTCATGCCCATCGACAGCCGCTCGAGACCGTGTCGCTTGGCGAGCTCGCGCAGCAGGGCGAAGTGCAGCGACGGGTCGTCGTCGACCGGCGGAATGCACATCAGCCCGACGACCGGCAGCCCGTGCCCGCTCCGGCAGACCTCGATGAAAGCGTCGGCCTCGGCGGGCACGATGCCTGCCTTCTGCGCCTCCTCGCCGGTGTTGATCTGGATGTAGCATTCCGGGCGACGGCCCTGGCGGTCCATCTCGCGGGCCAGTTCGGCCGCCAGCTTCGGCCGGTCGACGGTCTGGATGACGTCGAACAGGGCGACCGCGTCGCGGACCTTGTTGGTCTGCAGCGGCCCGATCAGGTGCAGCTCGACGCCGGCGAAGCGCTCCCGCAGCCCCGGCCACTTGCCCTGCGCCTCCTGGACCCGATTCTCGCCGAACACCCGCTGGCCGGCCAGCAGCGCCGCCTCGACACGCTCGAGCGGCTGCACTTTGCCAACCGCGATCAGGGTGACGGTATCCGGGTCGCGGCCGGCCTCCCCGGCGGCGGCGGCGATGCGGGCCCGGACTTCGGCCAGGTTGGCGGCCACTTCGGTCGCGGCGTCGGTCATGTCTGCTCCTGCTGCTCGTAGCCGTAGCGCCGGATCTCGTCGGCGAGGGATTGCGCCACCGGGTTCATCGCGAAATCGTAACGACGCCATCGGGCCAGCGCGCTGCGGTAGATCGGCTGCGTCACCTGGGCGGCGCTGGGGGTGGCGAGCACCCCGCGGCCGCGGGCGTGCTCGTCGAACCGGGTCACCGCATCGTGCCACGGCAGCCCGAGGAATTCGAGAACGCGGGCGGCCTCGCGCGGCAGATCGTCCACCAGATCCTCGTAGCGGACTACCGCTCGCGGCGGATCGAAGGCCTCGGCATAGGCCTCCCAGGCGCCGAGCGCCGCGCGGTAGAGCCGCACGGTGCCGTCGAGCGTGGTGAACGACGCCATCCAGGTGTTGAGCTGGAAACGCTGCATGAAGCAGGACAGCACGACGTCGCAGGGGTGGCGCAGCGCCAGCAGGAAGCGGGCTTCCGGAAACACCGACCGGATCAACCCGGCGTGGACCAGGTTCAACGGCATCTTGTCGACGGCGTAACGGGTCGGCGCCGCCGGAAGGAAGCGGGCCATCCGGGCCCGGTACCAGGCCCGCATCTCGGCGCGCTCGGCGGCCGACAGGTCGACCAGTCCCTCCGGATAGCTCCGCCCGGCCAGCGCGAACCGGGCGATCAGGCCGGCGACCAGCGGCCGCTCCTCGACCACCGCGATGTCGGGATGGGCGTCGAGCACCTGGTCGAGCAGGGTCGTCCCGGAGCGTGGGAACCCGACCAGGAACAACGGGACCGGTCCATCCGGCAGGCCGCCGTCGGGAGCCAAGGGTGGCGGCAGGCCGGCGCGGTACAGGACGGTGAGCGAGGCGATCTGGCGGTGGGCGTGCTCGGCATCGAAACCCGGGGGCAGGCCGGCGCGCTGGGCGGCGTTGGCCTCGGCGAAAGTCTCGAACGCCTCGCGCGGCCGGTCCAGCGCCTCCAGCGCGTGGGCGCGCTCGAACAGCAGCGGGTAGCGCCGCGCCGGGGCGATTTCGCGGACCAGCCAGGCGTCGGCCCTGTCCAGCGCCTCGGCCGGACGCTTTTGGCGCCGCGCGACCTGCACCGCCAGCTGGGCCGCCGCGAGGTGGCCGGGGTGCGCGGTGAGAGCCCGCCGGGTCCAGCGGGCGGCCGTCTCGAGATCGGCGCGGTTGTCCGCCAGCTCGGCCACCTGGGCGGTCCCTGAAGCGTCTGACGGCTGCAGCAGGACGGCCCGCCCGGCGGCCACGGTGGCGAGGCCGGCGTCGCCGTCGGCGCGGGCGGCGGCGGCCAGCTGGCGGTGCAGTTCGGCGGCCAGGGGGGCGGACGCGATCCCGGTACGCAGCAGCTCGACCGCCCGGTCGGCCTGGTCGAGGTCGACCAGCAGCCCGGCAAGGGTGATCCGGGCCTCGACCGTCGGGGCCAGCGACAGCGCCGTCTCCAGGTGCTGCGCCGCCTCGCGCCAGCGCCCCGACAGCCGGCAGGCGGCGCCCAGATTGGCGTGCAGCGCCGCGTCGCGCGGCGCCCGGGCGAGGCCGGCGCGGTAGGCGGAAGCCGCCTCTTCGGGCCGGCCCAGTCCGGTCAACGCGTCGCCGCGCAGGCGGGCGATCGCCGGGTGGGAGCGCGCCGACACCGGCAGGGCATCGAGGCAGGCAAGCGCGCCGGCGGCGTCGCCGAGGCCGAGCTTCAGCTGCCCGAGATTGGCCAGCAGGTCGGCGTCGCCCGGATTCCGGCTTCGCGCCGCCTCGAGCAGCCGGACCGCCGCCGACGCCGCTCCGGCGCGCGCCTCCAGCATGGCGAGGCGGTACAGCAGCCCGGCGGGGATCGCCGGGTCGGCGGCGAGCGCGCCGTGGTGCGGTCGCGCCGGCACCGGGTCCCCGGTCGCCAGGGCACGGTCGACGCGGGCGCGTTGGGTCGGGGACAGTCGGGACGCCATTTGCGATCAGACCGTGGGACGACCCTGCTTGTCGAGATAGCCGAGCGTGCGGAGCACATCGCCGTGCGCCTCGATCAGCCGCTCGACCTGATCGGTGGTGAGATGCTGGCGCCAGCCGCCGGCCCGACCGGAATGAAAGAACACCTGGTCGTCGCGGGTTCGCTCGCGAAAGCCTGCGGCGCGCTCCTGGCGCGACACCTCCTCGAAGCTGCTGAACCTGACCGCCCGCGCTATGCGGTCCTTGCTGGCGGGCACACCGATATGCCGGACGGCCCGCTCGAACGCCTTCAAGGGCTTGGCCTTCATGTCCTCGTAGCGCAACACCAGCGGCTCGAACCCGAGCACGCTGGTCCAGGAGCGGTAGTGATCCGACCAGCGGCCCAGGATCTGGAAGATGGCCGCTTGGGTGGTCCGCGTCCGGAACGCCGGCGAGCACACCGCCTCGACGGCGTCGGCGACCGAGAAATTATAGTGCCGGGCGATCGAGACGGTCACGTCGAACACGTTCCGGACGATGTAGATCGCCCCCATGGTGCAGTCGAGGTGGATCAGCAGCCGGCCCTCGTACTCCCCAAGCATGTTGTGGGTCTTGACCATGCTGGTCTCGGGCCGGCCCGCCAGGTAGCGCTGGATCGGCTCGCGCAGGGCGTGCAGCGCGGTGTCGTCGAGCCCGGCCACCGGCCGGCCGGCAAAGCGTTCGTAGAGCGGGATGTGGGCATCGCCGAAGCCAACCACGGACAGGGCGTTGATCGAGATCGGCTGGTCGGCGTTGCGGAACAGGTTCTCCAGGAAGATCCGGACCCAGGTGTTGCCGGATTTCGGGTAGGAGGCGAGCCAGAGAATACCGCCGGCCATCGCCGCCTCAGACGTGGATCGGGTAGACCACCCGGCGTTCGATCAGGGCGGCCAGCAGACGCTCGCCGGCGGGGCCGCGCGCGCCGTGGGCGGCGTTCAGTTCCGACAGCCAGAACACCTCGCGGTCAAGGATCCAGGCCAGCATGTCGGCGTCGTCGGGGTCCGCCGGTATCTCCGGGCGGTGACGCGAGACGTAGAAGTACCGGTCGCCGGAGCGATCGGGAAACCGGTAGCCGGAAACCTTCTCGAAGGTCCGGTCCTTCAGGTAGCCGATCATCTGGTCGACGAAGGCGGGATCGCGCAGCATGGCGGCGAGATGGTCGCCGACCGCGGCGAGATAGCCGGCCAGTTCCTCGCGATCCTCGAAATGCGGCAGCCGCCGGCGCAGGAACTCCTGCTTCGGCGCCTCGCTGGCCAGCATCCCGACCGCGGTGAACCCGACCGCCGGCGAGGCGCCGAACGACAGGTGCAGCGAAGCGGCGTCGGTCGCCAGGGCGTCGTGGTACAGGCCGCGCGGGAGGTACAGGATGTCGCCGGGCCGCATGGTGACGCGCTGAGCCACCTTGCCCTTCATCCGGTCGTGCTGCTCGGGCGTGAAGTCGGGCGGGCGGATGCCCGGGGTGAAGGTCGCTTGCGGGAACCTGCCCTCGTAGATGTTCCAGACCTTCTCGCCCTCGATCTGGATGGCGATCACGTCCATCGTGTCGAAGTGCGAGGCGTAGCCGGGGACGCGTTGCCAGGAGCAGTACATGTTGCAGGACGTGCTGGTCCCGAACAGCCGCTCGATGCAGCGGGTGACGGCCGCCACCTCGGGATCGATCCCGTCGAGGTAGTCGAGCACGAAGGTCGCGCCCTTCTGCAGCAGCGTGGTGACCCGCTGGCGGTCGGGGCGGAGGATCTGGTCGCCGGTGCGGCCAATGCCGGGGCGGCAATACTCGCGCGGATCGAGCACCCGCCCGGCCAGCGCCATCTCGACGGATCGGCCGTCCCACAGCTTGGGGCGGTCCATCAGGTCGTTCAGCTTGGCCCAGGAGAACAGCCGCTGCAGGTCCTGGACCGAACCGCTCTCGTGAAGGAGGCGCTGGTCGAGGTAGTAGCGCACGAAGGTCTGTCGGTCGATCGCCTTGAACAGCCTGCCGAAGGGGATGTCCATGCCGACTCTCCACATGCTCGCCGTCAGGTCCGGGGCTCGCGGACGAGATCCAGAAACGGAAAAGGAGCCGCCCGAGGGCGGCTCCTTCCCGAACCAGACGAAACTCAGATCAGAAGCTGAGCTTGATACCGGTCACGAGGTAGGTGGCCTCGTTCTCGTTGATGAGCGTGGTGCTCGAGTCGAACTGCGCGTGGCCGAGAGTGGCCGCCGCCGTCACGCCCGGGCCCAAGGTGTAGTTGGCCGAGAGGTGAACGGTCTTCTGCTCGGTCTGCGGGTTGGCCAGAGTGCTCAGGCCCTCGCGCTCACCGGTGAAGTAGGTGAGGCTGACGCCAAGCGGGCCGGTCGTGTAGGCGACGCCGATGTTGTAGCCGTCACCGTCGTTGCCGTTGTTGTTGTCGTCCGCCTTCGCGTAGGAACCGCCAACCTCGAAGCCACCGAAGCCGATGGTCAGGCCGAAGTTGTAGGCGATCGGCTCGTCGGCGCTCGACGGTGCGTTCAGGAAGGTGCCGTAGCCGGCCGACACACCGACGGAAGCGCCAGCGAAGTCGCCCTTAAAGTTGGCACCGACAGCCACCATGTCCGAGTTAACCGCGTCGCGGTTCGGGGTGGTGTTGTTGTCCTGGTTGGCGTCCGGAGCATAGGACGCACCGATCTGGAAGCCACCGAAGCGCGGGGTGTAGTAGGTCAGCTTGGTGGCGTCGTTCGCCGCGGCCGGCTCGATGAAGGTGGAGCCGTACGGGTTGCGGAAGTAGCCGCTGGTCGACAGGCCCGAACCGGAGACCGCCGCCCAATCGATCTGGTCACCCGAGTTCAGGGTGATGCCGTAGTCGGTCGGGGCGTAGTGCATCTTGTACATCGCCGAGTTCTCGTCGCCGAGGTTGATCTCGCCGAAGGAGCCCTTGACGATCAGGTACGACTCGTCGATCTGGTCGCCGGAGTTGCTGTTGGCTTCCAGCTGGACGTTGATACCGAACTCGATACCGTTGTCCAGGGTCGTCGTGCCAGTAAAGGAGATTTCCGAGTCCGACTTGATGTCGAAGCCATCGACATCGCGGCCGGCGTTGTCGTCAACGGATGCGTAACCCATCCACTGCTCCATGTAACCGCCGACCTTGACCGAAAGCTTTTCGGCCGAAAGGGCGGGGCTGGAGGCGATCATGCCCGCGGCGACGAGCGCCGTCGTGCCGAGAAGAACCTTTTTCATTCCCCTACTCCCGAGTTCGAGGTGTTTTCCGGGCACGCGACGACGTCGATTTCGACTATGGGCGTCGTTCGACGTTGTGTCGCCGCGTCGACGCCATTGCTATGACGCTGCATCGGCACCGTCAACAAACCTCGGCACTTAGCCGGTGCAAAACTGTCTCAATGTGATGAAAATGCCACAACCGCCAGCGGCGGCCGTGAAGCGGCGGCGATTGCATGGCCGGCGCGGCACCGCTAATACAGGTACAAATGTCGAGGACGCGCGCCATGAACCGCAGGATCCGCACCACCCTTTCGCTCGCCGCAGTGGCGCTGCTCGCCGCCGCGTGCGCCGACGTGCCGGTCGAGTACTCCTACCCGACCCGGGGCCCGGGCGGGAAGCCGACCTACGAGAAGCAGGAGAGCCTGGTCGGCCCGGATGGTCTCGACCTGTTCCAGCTCGGGCGCCCGAGCCAGTCGCCGACCGGCGGCGGCGGCGTAGCGGTCAACGCCTTCCTGTGGCGCGCCTCGCTGGACACGCTGTCGTTCATGCCGCTGTCCTCGGCCGACCCGTTCGGCGGCGTCATCATCACCGACTGGTACAGCCCGCCGCAGTCGCGGGGCGAGCGGTTCAAGATCACCATCTACATCCTTGATCGCGCGCTGCGCTCCGACGGCATCCGCGCCAACGTGTTCCGCCAGGAGCGTACCCAGTCCGGACAGTGGATGGACTCCGCCGTCGAGGCCACACTCGGCAAGGACCTCGAAGACGCTATCCTGACGCGGGCGCGGCAGATCCGGATCCAGCAGGCGTCGGTGAAGTAGCGACCCGTGTCCATCGGCGCGGCGGCCCCGGCCGCCCGCCCTCAACCCCCGCCCGAGCACCGAGAGACCGACCGCATGGCGCGCTACAACGTCAAGGAAACCGAGTCCCGCTGGCAGCGGCGCTGGGCCGAGGCCGGCTGCTTCGAGGTCGAGGCCGATCCGGCACGGCCGAAATACTACGTGCTCGAGATGTTTCCCTACCCGTCCGGGCGGATCCACATGGGTCACGTCCGCAACTACACCCTCGGCGACGTCGTCGCCCGGTACAAGAAGGCGCGCGGCTTCAACGTCCTGCACCCGATGGGCTGGGACGCCTTCGGGCTGCCGGCGGAGAACGCGGCGATCGAGCGCGGCGTCCACCCGCACGGCTGGACCCACGAGAACATCGACGCCATGCGCGACCAGCTCAAGGGCATGGGGCTGAGCTACGACTGGCGGCGCGAGGTCGCGACCTGCGACCCGGCCTACTACCGCCACGAACAGAAGATGTTCCTCGATTTCCTGAAGGCGGGCCTGGCGTACCGCAAGGAGAGCTGGGTCAACTGGGATCCGGCCGAGAACACCGTGCTTGCCAACGAGCAGGTGATCGACGGGCGCGGCTGGCGCTCCGGCGCCCTGGTCGAGAAACGCAAGCTGAGCCAGTGGTTCCTGCGCATCACGCACTACGCCCAGGATCTGCTGGACGCGCTGCAGGGGCTGGAGCGGTGGCCCGACAAGGTTCGCCTGATGCAGCACAACTGGATCGGCCGATCGGAGGGCGCGCGGGTGCGCTTCGCGATC
>CAYNFA010000106.1:0-9341 GCA_964396345.1 uncultured Thalassobaculum sp. | reverse complement strand
GGCTGCGGCGGCGGCAATGTCGCCTGGCAGCACCAGCAGGTCGAGGTCGCCGACGATCCGGGCCCAGTGCGGCTCGTACAGCCGGGCGGCGTCGAAGCCCTTGATCGGCTGCACCACGAGACCGCCGGCGCGCAGCGCCGCGACGGTCGCCGTCTGGCGGGCCAGGGCCAGGCGATGATAGGCCGCCTCGTGGGCTTCCGACGCGGCTTCCGGCACCACCCCGACTACCGGGGCCCGCGCCAGGGTGCGCCCGAGCCAGGGGGCGAGGCGCTCGACCGCGGTCGCGGCGGCCGCCGGATCCGCGTCACCGGGCAGGCCAAAGGCCCGTCGCCAATACCCGGCGACGCCGTCCGGGCGCACCTCAGCCATCGTCGATGGCGACGATGCCGTCGGTCGCCAAGGCGACCATGCCGTCGATCGCCAGGGCCGCGATCGCCTCGTCGAGGTCGTGCGCCAAGCGTTCCGGCGCCACGGTCGGGAACGCCGCCGCAAACAGACCGGCCAGTTCGTCCTGGTCGGCGGGCTCGACGAGAGCCCGCCACAGGGCGGCGGCGGTGGGGTTCAGGCGCAGGATGACGTCGCGGTCGCGCCGCACCAGAAAGGCCTCGCCGTCGAGCTCGGTCGTCAGGGCCTGCGGATGGCGTCGCCAGCGCGTCATGCCGGGCCGGCGGCGTCGAGGGCGTTGAGACAGTCGGCGGCCGCCGCGGCGGTCGGGGCCTCCAGCCGGTGGACCGGCACCGCCTTCGCCAAGCGGGCCATCGCCGCCAGCAGGTCGGCCGCCGTGCCGGCGTGGCGCCCGCACAACGTCAACAGGGTCGCAACCGCTTCGGCCGATCCGAGGGCGACCAGCCGGGCCGCCGGCACTGTCGGGTCCCGCCGGACGACGAGGATGCGACCGATCGGTGCCGTAAATCCGGCCGGAACGTCGACGCGGGCATCCCAGGCCAGGACATCCGCGCCGCCGGCGTGGCCGGCGCGGCATACTGCCGCCAGCCGGCGCGCAGCCGGCGAGAAATCCTCGGGCAGCGGCGTGCGCACCTTCCGGGCGAGGCCGAGGGCGGTTGCCGTGGGCGGTCCGCCGAGGGTTGCGACCAGCAGCCGGTCGTCGCCGAGCAGGGTCCGCCCGATGGCGGCCAGGTGCAGGGCGATGGCGCTCTTTCCGGCGTGACTCTCGCCGGCAAAGACCAGCGCGCCGGCATCCACCGTGGCTGCCCCGGCGTTGAGCACGGCCGCGCCCTCGACAGCTTCGGCGTGCGCCGCGATGGCGGCGTTCAGCACCCAGTGCGCGGCCTCCCAGGAGTCTTCGGCCACACGCGCGACGCCAGCGTCGATGATCCGGAAACCGATGGCCAGGGATTCGACCGGTATCCCGTCGGCGGCGTACGCCACCGACCAGCCTGGAGCCGCCAGGCCAAGGGCGTCCAGCAGCGGTTCAGGGGGGCGAGCGCGAAGGATAATCGGAGCGAACGGCGGCGCCGTCGCTCCGAAACCGTCGTTCAGCAATTCTTCGAATTCTTGGCGCAGGATGGTCCCTGGGCGCGGGCGCTGCGGTCGATCGACAGCACCGTGGGCGCGACATAGGCGGCGCCGACCGCCAGCCCGAGCCGGATCAGCGCCCGCCGACGGGCAATTTCAGGCTCGATTTCCGTCGCCTTCGGCTTGGGCAGGTGGGATTCGATCGTCATGGGGCTCACCAAAAATACAGGACTTCATTTTACCGCGGTTGCCCAGTATTGCAAAGCGCAGCCGCCACCTGGAGTTCCGCATGCGCCACGCCGTTGCCATGGTGATTGTCTCGGCCGCCGCGATGGTGGTCGAAATCGTGGCGGCCCGGATGCTGGCGCCGCTGGTCGGGATGACGGTTTTCAGCTGGACGACGGTGATCGCCACGGTGTTGGCCGGCCTCAGCGTCGGTCACTGGATCGGCGGGCGGCTCGCCGACGGCGACCCCGCGGTGATCGCGCGCCGGCTGTTCTGGTCGCTGGCCGCGACCGCGGCCGTCACCACCACCCCGGTGCTGCTGGTCGAGCCGGTGCACGCCGCCGCCGAGGCGGCCGGCCTCGGCTGGATGGCGGCGACGGTGGCGGTGGTCGGAATCTGCTTCCTGCTGCCGAGCCTGCTGGCCGGTGCCGTCACACCGATCCTGACCGCGGTCGCGATCGCCGAGGCACCGGATCGCCCGGGTGCGGTGATCGGCCGGATGTTCGCCCTCGGCGCCGCCGGCGCGATCCTCGGCACCAGCCTTGCCGGGTTCGTGCTGCTGCAATGGATCGGCTCGATCGGGTCGCTGGCGGCGGTGGCGGTCGTGGAAGCGGCGCTGGCGGCCTTCTACCTCCGCGGCTGGTCCGGGCGGCGGGCCGGGATCGTCGCCCTGCTGGCGATCCTGGCCGGACAGGGGCTGGCGTTCGCCGCCGCCCCGTACTGCCGGGTGGAGAGTCGCTATCACTGTATCGATACGGTCGACACCAGCGTCTGGGCCGGCTTTCCGAGCCGCGGGATGTTCCTGGACGGCTGGGTGCAGAGCATCGAGCCGACCGACGGCTCGGGTCGTCTGGCGATCGACGCCCACGCCTTCCTCGACGCCTGGGCGCACCGACAGCACGGCATCGGCGCCTCCTGGTCGGCGTTCTTCATCGGCGGCGGCGGGTACTCGCTGCCGATGCGCTGGGTCGAGGCCTGGCCGGGTTTCAGGGCGACGGTCGCCGAGATCGACCCCGCGGTGACGGCGTTCGCCGCCACCATCGGGTTCCGACAGGATCACAACCGGATCGCCGTTCGCGACGACGACGCCCGGGCGGTGCTGCGCCGAGACCCCGACCGCTACGACCTGGTGTTCTCCGATGCCTACGCCGGCCACACCATGCCGGCCCACCTGGTCACGGTCGAGTTCCACCGGCTGGTGCGGGATCGCCTTAACGCCGGCGGGGTGTACGCGATCAACGTCCACGACTGGAAGGCGCGGCCGCGTTTCCTGAAAGCGCTGGTCCACAGCCT
Organism: uncultured Thalassobaculum sp.; assembly: GCA_964396345.1. Classification (GTDB taxonomy): domain Bacteria; phylum Pseudomonadota; class Alphaproteobacteria; order Thalassobaculales; family Thalassobaculaceae; genus Thalassobaculum_A. The sequence continues at coordinate 6,347 of CAYNFA010000106.1, read as the reverse complement.
CAGGCAGGTGTTCCCGGAGGTTCTGGTGTGGACTTCGTCGGCGACGCCGAACGGGCGCGGCGACCGCTCGCCGTTCCAGGTGCTGGCCGCCGACTTCCCGATCGACCTGACGGCCCTGGCGGATCGCTGGGGCGGGCGCGAATGGACGGTGGGGGAGCCGGCGATCGATGCCGCGGGGGCGGTGCTGCTCACCGACGACTACGCGCCGGTCGACCGGCTGTTGCTGCGCTGACGGTCGCGAGCGGACCGGCGGCGTCAGTCGAACAACGCGTCGATGTCGTCCTGGCTCAGGCCCTGACCGCCGAGGGCGGGGCCGTTGAGAAGTTCGGCATCCTCGCGCTGGTCGGGCTCTTCGTCCACCGGCAGCGGCAGGTCGCGAAATGCCTCCAGGCCCCAGATGTCGATCATCGCCAGGATACGGCTCTCGATGAAGCGCAGCGTCTTCACCACCTGGGTGACCCGCTGCCCCGTCAGGTCATGGAACGAACACGCCTCGATGATGGCGATCAGGCGCTCGGAGGCGAGGTCGATCAGCGGCGACACTTCGCCGTCGTCGACGGTGAGGTGGGTAATCTTCTTCAGCGCCTGCTCGATGTCGTCGACCGCCGACATGATTTCGTTGGTCGAGCGCTCGGTCGTCGCGGTGATTGCCTCGAGCTGGTGCGAGGCGGTCTCCATCTGATCGGTGTCGGCGGCCGGATTCTTGATGGCCGCAATTTCCGCCTTGGCGCGCCCGATGCTGCGCACCATCAGCGCGATCTCGATGCGGACGTCGCGCTTCATGGCGTCGTCGTCGTCGTCGTCGTCGTCCTCTTCCGCCTCCTGCTGGATCGGCGTCACCGCGGCGCGCAATTCGGCCATTTCAGCACGCAGCGCCCGCAACTCCTCCAGCACTTCGGTATACGAAGCCGGCGCGGCGACCGGCGCCAGCGGCGCCGACGAGACGATCGGTGTGCCGGCGCGCTGGGCGCGACGCTCGACGGAAAACATCTTGGAGGGCACGTGCGTCATGTCGTCTTGGTCTCCCCACCCATTGGCTCTGCCGGGTCAGGAATACTGGTCACGCAGCGATTAAATTTGCGTTAAGCGTCGGCGTCCTATCGTTAGCGTCTTGTTAATCGGATCCGGTCATTCGCTGAGCGCCCGCCGCGACGTTCCCGTGAGGACACAATGCCAGCCGCTGCGCACGACGAGCGATCTAAGTCCGATCCGAGCACGCATTTCCTATTGCAGCACAGAATTTTCCAACTGCCGGACGCGCGCTTCGACATGGCGGGGCGTGAGCGTGGTCCGGTTCTGCGGGTCAAGCTCGGCGACCTCGACGCGGTAATCCCGATCGACGATGTCGCCACCGAGTTCGGCATCAAGCCGGATTCGCCCGACGGTCGCCTGCTGGTGCTGGTCGCTCAGGGCCTGCGGTTCGTGAGAGACATCCGGCCGGGCGACTCGATCCCATCGGAACTGTTGGACGGCACCGCGAGCTGGCGGGTCGAGGATCATCACCGCGAGATCGCCAAACAGCGGCTGATGATGCAGATCGCCACCTGGCTGGGCGGCGATGAATCGGTGGTGCTGGACCTGCGCGAGCTGCGCCGGATGGCTGTCGATCCGTCGATCCAGGACCGCATCCGCGACGGCCTGACACGCGTCGCCGAAACCCTCGGCCTGGGGTCCGGACGGCGGGACGAAGTCCTCGACATGATCGATCGTTTCGCGCGCGAGCTCTGCTACATCGAGGCGCTGCGCGACCGCTACGGCCACGCCGGCAGCATCGTCGACAAGCTGGCGCGGGTCGAGAAGCTGTACCGGGACGAGAAGCTCTTTCACGAGGAGGTCCGGCGGGCTCGGATCCTGCTCCGACCGGCCATCGTCGGCTTCGTCGGGCTGTTCGACCAAGTCGATGCCCAGACCAGCGAGATCGTCAGCGTCCTTAAGTCCTACGACTCGATGGTGCGTTACGTGCGCGAGATGCGGGATGAACTGCATCAGCGCCTGGTCATCTGGGACGAGATCATCCCCGTCTGGGAAATCCCGCTGAAGCGCCGGCACGACAACATCCGCGAGGCGGTGCGCGCGACCTACCGGTTCGTCGCCTTTCACTTCCCGCAGACCCACGACTGGCTGTGAGACGCAACCGGGCTCATGCCCGGCGCGCCACCAGGAACAGCCGGCGGAACGGGAACAGCGTCCGGCCGTCGGGACCGGGCGGGTAGGCCCTCGCGACACGGGCCCGATAGGCGGTCTCGAAGCCGGAACGCTCGGGTTCCTCGAGGGCGTCCAGGAACGGCCGCAGCCAGGTCCCCTTGGTCCACTCGGCGACCGGGTTCGGGCCCTCCAGGATCTGCAGGTACTCGGTCTCCCAAATATCGAGCGCCGCCGTCAGCGGTGCCAGGCGGGCGACGTAGGCAGCCGGTTCGTCGACCGGCGGCGGCGCCAGCATCGGCAGGATCCGCTCGGCCCAGGGTCCGTCGCTGGCGGCGTCTGCGACGGCAGTGTGGGACGGTGCCCCGAAGTTCCGCGGCATCTGGACGGCCAGCCAGCCGCCGGCGACGACCTGTGACAGCAGGCGCGGGAACAGCGCGTCGTGGCCGCCAAGCCAGTGCAGAGCGGCGTTGGAGTACAGCACGTCGACCGGCGCCGTCGCGGCCCAGCCGGCGGCTTCGCCGGCTTCGAAGCGCAGCGACGGGTTCTCCGCCCGCGCCCGCTCGAGCATGCTGGCCGAAGGATCCACGCCGATCACCTCAGCCGTCGGCCATCGGCCGGCCAGGATCGCCGTCACGTGGCCGGTGCCGCAGCCGAGGTCGACCACGCGTGCCGGCGTCTCGATCGCGATTCGGGCGAGCAGGTCGATCGCCGGACGCAGGCGATGATCGGAAAACTTGAGGTACTGCGCGGGATCCCAGGCCATCGATCCACTCCCCGGTGTTCGCGGTGGCGGCGACTAGGATAGGATGCATGAACCCCGCATGCTTTGACAGGTTCGCCATCACGCGGGAGTGGATGAACGGGACGGTCATGACCGATCGGCGCGACGACGCCCACAAGGACGACGCCCAGAAGGGCGGCGTCGACAAGGGTGCCGGCAGGACCGGGATCTCGCGGGCGATCGCCGTGCACGCCTCGGGCCACGAGTTTCCCCGTGACGACCGTCCGACCGCCATGCGGTTGCGGAAACTCACGCAGCGTGACGTCGACGAGATGACCCAGCGCCACCAGTTGTTCACCCGCGGCCGCACCGGCGGTGCCCGCGCCAGCTTCGCGGCCTGCGACCTCGGCTACCTCGATCTCAAGGCCCGCGACCTGTCGGGCGCCGACTTCTCGGGGGCGCGGCTGGCGCACGCCGACCTGCGCGAGACCGCGCTGGTCGCCGCCAACCTGTTCGCCTGCGACCTGCGTCACGCCGATTTCCGGTTTGCCGACCTGAGCCGGTCGGACATGCGCGGCGCCTGCCTGCGCGGCGCCAACCTGTCCGACGCCAAGTTGATCGAGGCGGATTTGCGCGATGGCGTGCTGTTGAAGCCGGACGCCCGCGGCAACCTGGTGGCGTCCGGGTTCGACACCACCTCGACCGACATCGCCACCGCGACCGCGATCCGCGCGGACCTCTCGAACGCCAAGATGTCGAACGCCTTCGTGGTCCAGACCGACCTGACCGACAGCGTCCTGCGCAACGTCCGGTTGTTCCGAGCTGACCTCAGCCACGCCAACCTGACCGGCTCGAACCTGGAAGGAGCCGACCTCACCGAGGCCAACCTGACGGGCGCGATCCTGCACGGCGCGGTGCTGTACAACGTGATCCTGTCCGGGACCACGCTGACCGACGCCGACCTGTCCGGGGCGGCGTTCTCCAACATGGACCGCGACGCCCCGCATTTCGCGGGCGCCCGCCTGCCGAAGGTGCTGGACGCGCTCGGCCAGGAAATGCGGACCATGCTGATCGCCCACGACGTCTGGATCCGTTCCTCGGGTCGACAGGGCAAGCGCGCCGACCTGACGCGGCGCGACGCCAGCGGCCAGTCGCTGTCGGGCGTCAACCTGTCGGCCTCCAACATGGAGTTCGTCGTGCTGGTCGGTTGCGACCTGTCGCGCATGGACCTGCTGATGGCCGACATGTCGTTCGGCGACCTGCGCGACGCCGATCTCACCCACACCGACATGCGCGGGGTCACCTTGCGGCGCGCCAACCTGACCGGCGCCAACATGGTCGGTGCCCAGCTTTCGCCGATCAACATCATCGGCTCCAACGTGCAGCGGTGGAGCGCCCATCTCGAGCACGCCCGGCTGTCGCGGGCGCGCCTGCGGGGCGTCGACATGTCCTACGCCGCCCTGCAGCACGCCGATCTCAGCGCCGCCGATCTGCGCGACGCCGACCTGACCGGCGCCAACCTGCAGGATGCCGACCTGACGAACGCCGATCTGCGCGGCGCCAGCCTGCGCGACGCCGATCTTCGCGGTGTCACCGGCTATGTTCCCTGACGGCGCGCGGGATCCCACCGCCTCGGTCCCTGAGATCACGCGACGGATCACCCGCGGCGCCGCCCGGATGTTCGAGGACCTGGGCTGCGCCGTCGTCACCGAGTTCGCCCTCGCCAACGGTCGCCGCGCCGATCTGGTGGCGCTGGCGTCCGACGGTCGGATCACGTTGGTCGAGGTGAAGTCGGGCGTGCCGGATTTCCGGTCGGACGCCAAGTGGCACGAGTACCTTGAGTTCTGCGACGCCTTCTATTTCGCGGTGGACCTCGGCTTCCCCCAAGAACGGCTGCCCGACGGCGGCACCTGCGGGCTGATCCTGGCCGACGCGTGGGAGGCGGCCATCCAGCGCCCTTCACCGCTCCATCCGTTGGCGCCGGCCCGCCGCCGGGCGGTCACGGTCCGGATCGCCCGGGTCGCCGCGCTGCGCCTGCGGAGCCTCACCGACCCCCGCCTCTGACAAGCGCCGCGTTGTGCAGATGCGAACGCTGCCTGGTGCCGTGCTACCCCTCTGTTGCCAACGAAGATCAGCCGAAGTATATACAGTGTTAATTAATTCTCTATAGGCATCAATTCGTTTCCGGAAAGGTCAGTATTCCTGACCGTCTTTGCTGCATATATTGCATTGCGAAAGACGGCGGACGGCCCGCCGCCACCCCGGAGGCAGCCATGAACTTCTCGAGCCTGACCAAGACCGCCGTCGTGTACGGCATAGGCCTCGCGGCCATCGCCATCGTCGCCCTGAACGGCGCGCTTAAGTTCGCTTCGCTCTGACTATCGGCACCGCCCGGCCGCGCTCCCTCACGGGGCGCCGGCCGGGGAGCCGGAGACGACGGGCGCTCGCTACTGCGACGTGGCCCGCGAGATCGTCGCGGTTGTGCTGTGCCCCTGCTCCAGGGTCGCCAGCATCACACGGCCTCCATACGATCGGACGATCTCGCCCCCGACCACCTGATCCACCGAGTAGTCCGCCCCCTTCGCCAGGACGTCCGGCCGCAGCGCCTGGATCAGCGGAACAGGGGTGTCCTCGCCAAAAATAACCACCAGATCCACCGCGGCGAGGGATCCCAGAACCAGGGAGCGCGCGGCGTCGTTCTGAACGGGCCGGGTTTCGCCCTTGAGGCGGCGGACCGACGCGTCGCTGTTGACGCCGACCACCAGACGGTCGCACTGCGCCTTGGCTTGGCGCAGCAGCGAGATGTGACCGGGATGAAGCAGGTCGAAGCAGCCGTTGGTGAAGCCGATCGTCAGCCCCTGCTGGCGCCACGCCGTAACCTGATGGATGGCGTCGTCCAGCGTCACCGTCTTGGCCTCGCCGGTCTCGAGTTCGCGCGCCCGGAACACCGCCGTCAACTCTGCGGCGCTGGCGGTTGCGGTGCCAACCTTGCCGACCACGATCCCGGCGGCGGCGTTTGCCAGCCGGCAGGCGCTCTCGAGGTCGATGCCGGCGGCCAGGGCGGCGGCCACCGTCGCCACCACCGTGTCGCCAGCGCCGGAAACATCGTACACCTCGCGCGCCGTCGCCGGCAGGTGCAGCGGCACTCCCGGCGCGTCGGCGCGCAGCAACGTCATGCCGTCCTGGCTGCGGGTGACCAGCACCGCCTCCACGCCGGTCCGATCGATCAGCGCGGCCGCCGCGGCCTCCACCTCGGCGTCGTTGCCGGTGGGCATTCCGGTCGCCTCGGCGAGCTCTCGCCGGTTCGGCGTTACCAAGGTGGCGCCACCGTAGCGGCTGTACTCGCTGCCCTTCGGGTCGACGATCACCGGCACTGACCGTGGGCGCGCCGCGGCGATCAGCCGCCGCACTACCCGCTCGGTGAGCACGCCCTTGCCGTAGTCCGACAGCACCAGGGCCTGGGCCAGCCCGAGGTCGGCTT
>CAYNFA010000105.1:0-9407 GCA_964396345.1 uncultured Thalassobaculum sp. | reverse complement strand
ATCGGTGGACCTTAACCCAGGCCTAGCGGCGGCGCTCAAGCTGCGGATAGGGCCGCGGCGCGTCGACACCGGCACCCGGATCGCGCTCGATGAGTTCGGATGCCTCGCGCACTGCGACGAGCAGCTTGTCCACCGCTTCCGCCCGCCCTTTGCCAAGCTAGTGTTGCTGAAGCCCTCGAATGTCCCGCTTGGCTCGGAGCGAAATCGGAATCACATGCCCAACCCGCGCCGCGGCTCAGGAGAATGATCAAGCCGCCACTGGTCCAGCTCCGCCTGGAGTTCGGCCAGCACGTCCTCGAGGGGCAGCAACTCGCCGGCGTCGATCTGGGCATCGCTCTCATCGAGAGCGGCCAGCATCTCCCCGATCGTCGGCGTCGTCGGATCGTCCATGGTCAAGAGTATAGGCAGTCGGGGCGCAGCTTTCCAGCGCGGCTACCATCCACGGCCACCGCCGGCCTTGCGCCCTCCGCCGCCGGGCCTTAAGACCGGGACGGGATTCCGAACGCGTCAGAATGAGGTCTAAGATGGCCGCCACGGCCCAACCCAACAGCCTGCGCGCCGGGCCGGACAGCGACGGGCATTTCGGCATCTTCGGCGGGCGCTACGTCGCCGAGACCCTGATGCCGCTGATCCTCAGCGTCGAGCAGGCGTACGAGGCGGCCAAGGCCGACCCCGAGTTCCAGCGCCTGATCGCCTACTACCACACCCACTACATCGGCCGGCCGAGCCCGCTGTACTTCGCCGAGCGGCTGACCGCCCATTACGGCGGCGCCAAGCTGTACTTCAAGCGCGACGAGCTGAATCACACCGGCGCGCACAAGATCAACAACGTCATGGGCCAGGCCCTGCTGGCCCGGCGCATGGGCAGGACCCGGATCATCGCCGAGACCGGCGCCGGCCAGCATGGGGTGGCAACCGCCACCGCCTGCGCGCTGTTCGGTATGGAATGCGAGGTCTTCATGGGCGCCGAGGACGTCGAGCGCCAGAAGCCGAACGTCGATCGCATGCGGCTGCTGGGCGCCACGGTGCATCCGGTGACCTCTGGCTCGGGCACCCTCAAGGACGCCATGAACGAGGCGCTGCGCTATTGGGTGTCAAAGGCCGAGACGCATTTCTACATCATTGGCACGGTGGCCGGGCCGCACCCGTACCCGGCGATGGTGCGCGACTTCCAATCGATCATCGGCCACGAGGTCAGGCAGCAGATGATGGCGGCCGAGGGCCGCTTGCCGGACACGCTGGTCGCCTGCATCGGCGGCGGTTCCAACGCCATGGGGCTGTTCCACCCGTTCCTGGACGACACCCAGGTCGAGCTGATCGGCGTCGAGGCCGCCGGGCTCGGCCTCGACAGCGGCAAGCACGCGGCGTCGCTGAACGGCGGCCGGCCTGGCGTGCTGCACGGCAACCGCACCTACCTGCTGCAGGACGACGACGGCCAGATCACCGAGGCGCACTCCATCTCCGCCGGGCTGGACTACCCAGGGATCGGGCCCGAGCATTCGTGGCTGCACGACCTCGGTCGGGTGAAGTATGTCGGCGCCACCGACGAGGAGGCGCTGAGGGCGTTCGCGCTGTGCACCCGCCAGGAGGGGATCATTCCGGCGCTCGAGCCGTCGCACGCACTGGCTCACGTCGGCACCTTCATCGGCGACCGCCCGAAGGACCAGATCGTGGTGATGAACCTCTGCGGACGGGGCGACAAGGACATGGGGGCGGTGATGCCGAAGCTCGAAGCCCTGGGGCTGCTGTCGTGAGCGCGCCGATGCCGAAGGCGGGAGTGTCGCGGATCGACGCGCGTTTCCAGGCGCTCCGGGCCGAGGGCCGGGCGGCGCTCGGCATCTTCGTCAGCGCCGGCGATCCGGATGTCGACACCGGGTTGGCGATCCTGAAGGGGTTGCCGGCCGCCGGCGCCGACATGATCGAGTTCGGCATGCCGTTCACCGACCCGATGGCGGACGGCCCGGCGATCCAGGAGTCGAGCCAGCGGGCGCTCAAGGCCGGCATGACGCTGGCCGGGGTGCTTGAGATGGTGCGGGCGTTCCGATCCGGCGACCAGCACACGCCGATGATCCTGATGGGATACTACAACCCGATCTACAGCTACGGCGTCGACCGGTTCGTCGACGACGCGCTGTCGTCGGGCGTCGACGGCCTGATCGTCGTCGACCTGCCGCCCGAGGAGGACCGCGAGCTGTGCCTGCCGGCGCTGTCGAAGGGCCTCGGTTTCATCCGGCTCGCGACCCCGACCACCGATGACGTCCGCCTGCCGACCGTCCTCAAGAACACCGCCGGATTCGTCTACTACGTCTCGATCACCGGCATCACCGGCACCGCCGAGGTCCCGACCGACATGGTGACCCACGCGGTCGACCGGCTGAAGCGGCACACCGACCTGCCTGTGTGCGTCGGCTTCGGCATCACCACGCCGGACCAGGCCGCCGGGATCGCGCGCGCGGCCGACGGGGCGATCGTCGGGACGGCGGTCGTCAAGACCATCAAGGCATCGCTGGATTCCCACGGCCGGGCGACCGACGCGACCGTGTCCAACACCCTCGGCTTCGTGCGCGCGCTGGCCGACGGCGTGCGGACCGCCCGACGCTGATTCGAGGGCATCCCGAAGGAGGCCGACGATGAACTGGATCACCAACACGGTCCTGCCGAAGATCCAGGCGCTGGTGCGCCGCGAGGTGCCGGACAACCTGTGGCACAAATGCGTCGCCTGCGGGCAGATGATCTTCCACCGCGACCTTGAGCAGAACCTTCACGTCTGCCCGGAATGCGGCCATCACCTCAGGATCGGGCCGGTCGACCGGCTGAAGATCCTGTTCGACGATTCCCGGTTCGACACCATCGAGCTGCCACGCCCGGCGGCCGACCCGCTGAAGTTCCGCGACAGCAAGCGCTATTCCGAACGCCTGCGCGAGGCTCAGTCGAAATCCGGACGCGGCGACGCCTTGGTGGTCGCGCATGGTACCGTCGGCGGCGTTCCGGCGGTGGCGGCGGTGTTCGATTTCGGCTTCATGGGTGGCTCTATGGGCACCGGCGTCGGCGACGCCCTGGTGCGGGCGGCCAAGCTGGCCGAAGCCCAGAACGCCGCCCTGGTGGTGTTCCCGTCCTCTGGCGGCGCCCGCATGCAGGAGGGCATCCTGTCGTTGATGCAGATGCCACGCACCGTCGCCGCGGTCGACCGCATGAAGGAGAAGGGCCTGCCGTTCGTGGTGGTGTTGACCGACCCGACCACCGGCGGCGTGACCGCGTCCTTTGCCATGCTGGGCGACGTCCACCTTGCCGAGCCAGGCGCCATCATCGGCTTCGCCGGCCAGCGGGTGATCCAGGAGACCATCCGGGAACAGCTGCCGGAGGGCTTCCAGAAGGCCGAGTACCTGCTGGAACACGGCATGGTCGACGCGGTCGTGCCACGCAAGGAACTGAGGGCGACCCTGGGCCGGATCCTCGGGCTGCTGATGCGGCCCGGGCCGACGGCGCAGATCGTCGCCCTGCCGCAGCCCGACGTCGAGATCCCGGTCCGCGCCAACGGCGGTAGGGATAACGGGGCCAAGGACGGCAGCGCCAAGGACGACGGCGGGAAAGCCACGTCCGGCGTCGCCGACGCGCCGACACCGCCGGGCGGGTCCCGCTAGGCTGCTTTCCCATCGGCCGGTCGGTCCCGGCCACGACTGGAGGATCCCGCGATCGTTGCCCCGCTTCCCGTGGCCCCCGAGACCATCCTGGAGCGACTGCTGCGACTGCACCCCAAGTCGATCGACCTGTCGCTCGGCCGGATGCAGCGCCTGCTGGCCGCGCTCGGCCATCCGGAACGGTCGCTGCCGCCGGTGATCCACGTCGCCGGCACCAACGGCAAGGGCTCGACCGTCGCCTACACCCGAGCCATCCTGGAGTCCGCCGGCCATCGGGTCCACGCCTACACATCGCCGCATCTGGTGCGTTTCAACGAACGCATCGTGCTGGCCGGCCGGGACATCGACGATCCCGCCTTCGCCGCCATCCTGGAGGAGTGCGAGGCGGTCAACGCCGACGCCCCGATCACCCTGTTCGAGATCACCACGGCGGCCGCACTGCTGGCCTTCGCGCGGGTCCCGGCCGACGCGCTGGTGCTGGAGGTCGGGCTCGGCGGGCGGCTCGACGCCACCAACGTGGTCGACGAGCCGGTCATCACCGCCATCACCCCGGTGTCGATGGACCACCTCCAGTATCTCGGCGATACGCTGGAGCGGATCGCGTTCGAGAAGGCCGGAATCCTGAAACCGGCCGTGCCAGCGGTGATCGGCCCGCAGGACACGCGCGGGCTTGCGGTCATCGAGGCAAGGGCCGCCGACCTCGGCGCCCCGCTGCACCGCTGGGGCCGCGAGTTCAACGCCCGGCTGGAGGGCGAGCGGCTGGTGTTCGAGATGGCCGGGGTGCGCGAGATTCTGCCGCGCCCGGCGCTCGCCGGCGCCCATCAGATCGGCAACGCGGCGATCGCCCTGGCCGCGGCGCGGCTGGTGGCGGGCCGGCTCGCCAACGGCGCCACCGACCGGGCGCATGGGCTGGAGCGGGCGCGCTGGCCGGCCCGCCTGCAGCGCCTGACCCGCGGGCCGCTGCTCGGGCGGCTGCGCCCGGACTGGTCGCTGTGGCTGGACGGCGGCCACAACGAGGACGCCGGACGGGTAATCGCCGACCACGTCACCGGCTGGCGCCGGTCGGCGCCGGAGGCGCCAGTGCACCTGGTGCTCGGCATGCTGAACAGCAAGGACCCGCGCGGCTATCTGCGGCACTTCAAGGGGTTGGTGGCGAGCCTCGGCACCGTCGCCATCCCGGGCGAGCCGGCCTCGCTGTCGGCCGAGGAGGCAGCGCAGGCGGCGCGCGACACGGGGATCCCGGCGACCGTCGCGGCCAGCGTCGCCGAGGCGGTGACCCGAGCCGCCGCCGATCCGCGCTCGGCCGGCCGCGTGCTGGTCGCCGGCTCGCTCTACCTCGCCGGCAAGGTGCTCGCCGACCACGGCTGAGCGGAAGGAGATCCGATGCGCCGCCGACCCCTCGCCGCCGGGTTTCTCGCGACCTTGGCCGTTCTCGCCGCCGCGTCGCCGGCGGCCGCCGACTGCGCGGGCCAGGCCTGGACCGAGAGCACGCTTTACATGGGTCGCGGTCTTGGCGACGGCCGGATGGCCGGCGACGCCGAGGTGCAGGCGTTCGTCGACGAGACCATCGTGCCGCTGTTCCCGGACGGATTCACGGTGTTCGACGCGCGCGGCCACTGGCGCGACCGCGCGTCCGGGCTGGCCACCGACGAGACCACGGTGGTGTTCGTGGTCGTCCACCCGCCCGGACCGGAGGCCGAGGGCAGCCTGCGCCGGATCGTCGAGGCCTACATCGAGCGGTTCCGCCAGTCGACAGTCCTCGCCAGCAGCCATCCGGTCTGCGTCAGCTTCATCGACAGGAAGTAGAACCGACGCGTCACCGATCGCCGGCGGCGTGGGCCGCGCTCCGGCTCGGCGCTCCGGCTCGGCGCTCCGGCTCGGCGCTCCGGCTCGGCGCTCCGGCGTCGTTTCGGCTCGCCATCGCCGGCGGGCCGGGGCAGGCTGCCGCGGGCCCGGATCCGTGGCCCGGTTCAACCCGTCGAGGAAGGAAGCGATCCATGATCCATGAGCTGCGGGTCTATCACTGCGTCCCGGGCCGCCTGCCGGCGCTGCTGAAGCGGTTCGAGACCATCACCTTGAAGATCTGGGAGAAGCACGGCATCCGCCAGGCCGGGTTCTGGACCGTGCTGATCGGCGAATCCAACCAGGACCTCTATTACCTGCTGGAGTGGGAGTCGCTGGCCGAGCGCGAGACCAAGTGGAACGCCTTCGCCAGCGACCCGGAGTGGCTGGCCAAGCGTGCCGAGACCGAGAAGGACGGCGCGATCGTCGCCTCGGTCGCCAACCAGTTCCTGCAGCCGACCGCGTTCTCCTCGGTCAAGTAGCGCCGAACAGCGCCGCCGAGGTCGCCGCCAGGGCGGCATCGGCGGCGTGCGGCAGGTTCACGGCCACCAGGCCCGAGCCGCGCATCCGCAGCGCGCTGCCGGCGAACCGCACCTCCTCGTGCCACAGGCTCGCGAGGCCGGCGGCCGCAAGCGGGCCCAGCAGATCGGCGTGCAGGCCGGCGTCGAGGACCGGGTACCACAGCAGGATCACGCCTTCCGGCCATTTCCGGTGGGTGTCGACGACCAGGCGGGCGACGGCTTCGTACTCGGCCTTGACCTCGTAGCTCGGGTCGATCAGCGCCAGGCCGCGGCGCGGCGTCGGCGGCACCAGCGCCGGCAACCCCTCGTGGCCGTCGCGGCGGTGGACATGCTCATGGACGCCGGCGAACAGCCGGCGCAGCACGGCGTGCTCCTGGGGATGCAGTTCCAGCAGATGCAAATGGTCGCCTTGCCGCAACAGGGTGCGCGCGATCATCGGCGAACCGGGGTACCAGGTCGGCCCGTGCGCGGCGCGCACCGCGGCGACCGCCGCCAGCCACGGGTGATCGTCGGGCAGCGCGCCGCGGGCCAGCAGCGCGTCGACGCCCTCGTGGGCCTCGCCGGTCTTCAGCGCCTCGGGCGCCGCCAGATCGTACAGCCCGCGCCCGGCGTGGCTCTCGATATACGACAGCGGCCGCGGCTTGGCGGTCAGGGCAGCGAGCAGCACCGACAGGGCCGCGTGCTTGTGCACGTCGGCGAGGTTACCGGCGTGATAGCCGTGCTGATACGACAGCATGCCCCCGCCGGTTCCGGCGCGTCACTCCGACCGCGGCCGGCGCGGACGCTCCGAGCGCGGACCGGCCGCCTTGCGTCCGGCGGCACCGGCTTTCCAGGGCTTCTTGTTGGCGGCGGGTGCGCGCGGGCGGTTGTCGGCGTCGGCAGGGGCCGGCGGACCGACCAGCCGGGTGATCGTCACCCCGTCCTCGCCGGTCCCGGCCTCGGCGACCGCGGCGGCGAAGCGCTCGGCGGCGCCGGCGGTGATCTCAACCTGGCTCTCGTTCGGCAGGATGCGGATTGCGCCGACCTCGTTCTTGGTGATGTGGCCGGCCCGGCAGACCAGCGGCAGCAACCAGCGCGCCTCGGCCTGGTGCTTGCGGCCGGCCGACACCCGGAACCACACGCTGCCGGCGAACTCCTCGCGGGTCTTGCGGGGCTCCTCGCGGGCCGGGGCGACGTCCAGCAGTTCCTCGGGCGCGGGGCGGCTGGCTTGGTGCAGGCGCAGGTAGGCGGCGGCGATCCGCTCGGCCGGGTGCGCCGCCAGCAGCTCCTGGGCGAACGCCTGCTCCTCCGGCGCCAGCTCGGCGGTCAGCGCCGGGTCGCCCAGCATCCGTTCGCGGTCGCGGCCGGCGATGTCGGTGGCGCTCGGCGTCGGCATCCAGGCGGCCCGCAGGTTGGCGTCCTTCAGCAGCCGCTGCACGTGGTGCCGGCGGGTGTGCGGCACCACCAGCACGCTCACGCCCTTGCGGCCGGCCCGGCCGGTCCGGCCGCTGCGGTGCAGCAGCGTGTCGGGGTTGTTCGGGATATCGGCGTGCACCACCAGGTCGAGGGTCGGCAGGTCGATGCCGCGGGCGGCCACGTCGGTCGCCACGCACACCCGGGCGCGGCCGTCGCGGATCGCCTGCAAAGCGTGGGTGCGCTCGTTCTGGCTGAGCTCGCCGGACAGCGCCACCACCGAGAAGCCGCGGTTGGCGAGTCGGCTGCTGAGGTGCTGGACGGCGATCCGGGTGCCGCAGAACACCATGGCGCTGCGGGCGTCGTGGAACAGCAGGGTGTTGACGATGGCGTTGTCGCGGTCGTTCGGTGCCACCAGGTGGGCGCGATACTCGATGTCATGGTGCGGCGTGCGTTCGCCGGCGGTGGCCAGCCGGACGGCATTGCGCTGGTAGCGCCGGGCCATCTGGGCGATCGGCGCCGAGACCGTGGCCGAGAACATCAGCGTGCGACGCTCTGCCGGGGCGGCGTCGAGGATGTACTCCAGATCCTCGCGGAACCCGAGGTCGAGCATCTCGTCGGCCTCGTCCAGCACCACCGCGCGGATCCGCGACAGGTCCAGCGAGCCGCGCTCGATGTGGTCGCGCAGGCGGCCGGGGGTTCCGACCACCAGGTGCGCGCCGGCCGACAGCGCGTCGCGCTCGCGGCGCATGTCCATGCCGCCGACGCAGGACGCGGTGCGGGCGCCGGTCGCGGCGTACAGCCAGTCGAGCTCGCGCCGAACCTGCAGCGCCAGCTCGCGGGTCGGCGCCACCACCAGCGCCAGCGGCTCGGCGCCGCGCTCAGCGAACCGGTCGGCGCAATCCAGCAGGGTCGGCGCGATCGCCAGACCGAACGCCACGGTCTTGCCGGATCCGGTCTGTGCCGACACCAGCAGGTCGGCCGCCGCCACCTCGGGCGCCAGCACCGCCGCCTGCACTGGCGTCGGGACGTCGTAGCCCTGTGCGGCGAGGGCACCCGCGAGGGCGGGATGGGCGTTCTCGAAGGCGGTCATGGCACGGCCTCGGTTCGCGGTGAGTAGTTTGGCGGGCCTTATGACATAGGCGCGGCCGGAGGAAACGGTGAATGTGGCGGCGAAAGGTCGTTCGTCGCTATGGAAGGCCACTGGAAAGCCCGAGACGTGTCGCCACGGCGCTCAATTCGCGGTCTCGGGTCCACAGGGCCGCGCCCGGGGTCAGCCGCACCGCGGCGAGGAGATGCGCGCCCACGTAACCGATCCCGGCGCCGAACAACGCCTGGCGTTCGATGAAAAGCATGACCTCCGTCTCCGTGGCGACCTCGCATTGCGGCAGGTCGCCGAGGGCCGTCAGGACCGCGTCGCGTTGCCTGAGGCGGCCAAGCGCGATCTCGCCGGTGACGAACGGATGCGCCAGCACGCCTGCGCGTTCCAGCAGCCGGGCAAGGGCGCTGTCCGCCGCCCGCAGATGGTCGATCCAGACCGAGGTATCGACCAGAATCACCCCGGGTCCGACCGCCGCCGTGACGCCGTGTTCAACTCCGGCTCCGAGCCGCCCAATCGGGCGAGGCGGCGCGCGCTCTGGTGCTCGATCAGCGCCTTCAGGGCCTCCCGGACCAGCGCCGACTTTTCGCTCAGCCCCGTGAGCGCCTGCGCCTTGGCCACCAGCTCGTCGTCGAGCGCCAGGGTCGTGCGCATGTCAGTTCTCCTGTTGGCATCAAATGTATCATCGAATGATGCGAAATTCAATGCCGGGCCGGAACGGCCGTCGATCCGGGCCCACGAGCGGTGGGGTGACTCCCGGATGCGTGCCGCCTGCGGCACCCGCTCCGGGATGACGGAAGGGAGTTGAAGAGCCGAACGATACCTGGTGGCGGGAGGGCCGCCGCGCCCGGCCTTCTCCTCCTCGTCGTCATGTATGGACGGCCCCCGTTGGGCAAGTGCGAAAATGCAGCGTCG
>CAYNFA010000104.1:0-9432 GCA_964396345.1 uncultured Thalassobaculum sp. | reverse complement strand
AGGTAGGAGAATTTTCTTAAAAGTGTATTTAGCCGCATGACGACGGGCCCGTCAGTCGCGGAGCGGCGACACCGATTCCGGGCTGAACACGGCCGCCAGGTGCCGGATGGTCGGCAGGATCCGCTCCATCTCGGGCTCGATGGTCGGGTTCAGGTTGTTGAGCGCCATCAGGCGCCGACTCTCGGCTTCCAGGGTCTCGGCCAAGCGAAGCAGCGCCTCGCGGTCGAGGATCACGGCGTTGTTGGCGGCAACGTCGCGGACGATCTCGGCGGCGAGCAGCAGACGGCGCGGCATTGGCTTCCTATCGTCCAGGATTAGAACCGGCTCATACGAGACGTTCAGCGTCGTAGCCGATTCTCGGGAGGTGGTCGACCCTGCTCCTCACGCGTTTGTGAGCAGGCCCGCTGCGCTTGCCTTCAGGCGTCGGTCGCGTATCGTCCAAGACCGGAAGTCGCAGGACGAATCGAGAGCGGAACCGATGACGAGCGAGAAGCCGGCCCAGGCAGCGGCCGACAGCGGCAACCGGATGACCGGCGGCGAGGCCCTGGTGCGCACCCTGCAGGCGCACGGCGTCGACCGCATCTTCGGGCTGTGCGGCGACACCAGCCTGCCGTTCTACGACGCCCTGCACCGCATTGGCGGCGGCATCAGCCACGTCCTGACCCGTGACGAGCGCTCGGCGGCCTACATGGCGGACGGCTACGCGCGGGTGTCGGGCAAGGTCGGGATCTGCGAGAGTCCGTCCGGCGGCGGCGCCACCTACATCCTGCCGGGGGTGGTCGAGGCGAACGAGAGTTCGGTGCCGATCCTGGCGATCACCACCGACATCGGGGTCGGCTCGCGCGGCAAATACTCGCTCACCGAACTCGACCAGAAGGCGCTGTTCCGGCCGCTCGCCAAGTGGAACGCGGTGATCGACCGCGCCGAGGACGTGCCGCGTACCCTGCGGGCGGCGTTCCGGGCGATGACCACGGGCCGGCCGGGCGCCGCCCACATCGGCCTGCCGTTCGACGTCCAGAAGGGGTCGGTCGACGCCGACGACGTCTGGGGCGACCCGACGCTCGGCACCTGGCCGGCGCGGCGCAGCGCCCCGGATCCGGCGGCGGTCGAGGCGGCCGCGGACGCGCTCGCCTCGGCGCGGTTCCCGGTGATCGTGGTCGGCGGCGGCCCGGTGATCGCCGGCGCTTTCGACGAACTCAGGGCCGTGGCGGAGGCGCTGGGCGCGGTGGTCGCCACCACGATCAGCGGCCAGGGCGCGATTGGCGACGGCCACCCGCTGGCGCTCGGCGTGGTCGGCAGCAACGGCGGCGTCCTGGAGACCCGCGAGGTGGTGACCTCGGCCGATCTCGTGTTCTTCGTCGGCTGCCGCGCCGGCTCGGTCACCACCGAGCGCTGGCGCTTCCCCGAGCCGGGGCGGACCCGGATCGTTCACCTCGACAGCGACCCGCAGGTGATCGGGGCCACCTACCCGACCGAGGTGGCGCTGGTCGGCGACGCCCGGCTCGGCCTCGCAGCGCTCGCCGACGCGCTCGCCCGCAAGGGCGTGGCGCGCGACGGCATCGACGCTGCCGCCAAGGTCGCCGACGCGAGGCGCCGCAAGTACGCCGCGTTCCGCGCGCTCGCCGAAAGTAACGAAACGCCGATCCTGCCCGAACGTCTGGTGGCGTCGCTGCAGCGCGTGCTGCCGAGCGAGGCGGTGGTGGTCGCCGACCCCGGCACCCCGTGCCCCTACCTGTCGGCCTATCTCGACTGGGAGCAGACCGGACGGCGGTTCATCTCGAACCGGGCGCACGGCGCGCTCGGCTACTCGATGGCGGCCGGCGTCGGCGCCCATTACGGCCGGCCGTCGGCCAAGGTGGTCAGCGTCATGGGCGACGGCAGCTTCGGCTTCACCGCCGGGGAACTGGAAACCATCGCCTGGCTCGGCGTGCCGATAACCATGATCGTGGTCTCGAACGCGGTGTATGGCTGGATCAAGGCCGGCCAGAAGACCGGCTTCGGCGCGCGCTACTATTCCGTCGACTTCTCGCGCACCGACCACGCCCGGGTCGCCGAGGCATTCGGGGTAAAGGCCTGGACGGTCAGCGACCCGGGTGAACTCGACGCCACGCTGCGCGCGGCGCTGGAGCATCCGGGGCCGACCCTGGTGGACGTGCTCTGCCAGCCGCTGCACGAGGCCCGCGCCCCGGTCAGCGAGTGGGTGGCGTAGCGGCGCGTCGCCCGGCCCGTCATCGGGGCGGGGAGCGGCGATATGCCGACGGAGCGGCGGGTGGGTCCAGGGTCTCGCTGCGCTCGCTCGGGATGACGACAGGGTGAGGGAGGCGGTCGCCCTCCACTTTCGCCGTCGTTAAGTCCGCGGTGGGTCCTCTCTCTTTGTCGTCACCCCGGAAGCCGTGGCGAATCCGCGGCTATCCGGGGCCCACGACGTAACGGCGGCTTGCCGATGGTGCGCCGACGGAGCGGCGGGTGGGAGTCACGACCGGCCGAACCACTCGGCGAGATGATCGACGAAGGCGCGCACCTTGGCGGCGACGTGCCGGCCCTGGTGGTGGACGGCGTGCAGGCCAAGCGGCGGCCCCTGCCACTCCGGCAGCACCGCCGTCAGCCGGCCGGCGGCGATGTAGGGGGCAAGAATGAAGTCCGGCTGCAGGACGATCCCGGCCCCGCCGGCCGCCGTCTCGGCCAGGATGTCGCCGTTGTTGGCGGCCAGCGGGCCGGCCACCCGCACGGTCTCCTCGCGACCGCCCGGGCCGACCAGGCGCAGGCTGCCGGTCGCGGAACCGGCGGAATAGGCGTAGCCGAGCCAGGCGTGTCCGGCGAGGTCGGCGGGTTCGGCCGGGGTTCCACGCTCGGCCAGGTAGCCCGGGCTGGCGGCGAGGCCGATCGAGATGGTGGCGAGGCGGCGGGCCACCAGGCTGGAATCGGCGAGCCGGCCAATGCGCACCGCGACGTCGAAGCCTTCCTCGATCAGGTCGACGACGCGGTCGTTGACCGTCAACTCGACCGACAGCCCAGGGTGGCGCGCCAGGAAGCCGGGCAGGGCGGCCGCCAGATGCGCCCGGCCGAACGACACCGGCGCGTTCACCCGCAGGGTCCCGCGCGGCGCCGCCCGTTCGCCCCTGGCCTCGGTCTCGGCGTCGGCGAAGTCGGCTAGCAGCCGGCGTGCCCGCTCCAGGAAGCCGAGGCCCGGCTCGGTCGGGCTGACCCTCCGGGTGGTGCGGTGCAGGAGCCGGACCCCGAGGCGATCCTCCAGGACCTGGACGTGCCGGCTCGCCATTGCCCGCGACAGGCCGAGACGGGTGGCGGCGGCGGTGAAGCTGCCGGTGTCGACGACGGCGACGTAGGTCTGGAGCAGCGCGAGACGGTCCATTGTCTATCCTTGTAAGACAATCATTCTCGAAAAACCCTGATTATATACTCGTACGGCCAGCATATCTTCAGCTCTAGTGACGGCCCGCGATGGTCGCGTCGCCGCTCGATGAGGAGGCAGGACATGATCGACGACCGGACCGCGCCCTACGCCGCGCTGGTGCTTCGGGTTTCGCTGGGGCTGGCGCTGGTCGCCCACGGCGCGCTCAAGGTGTTCGTGTTCACGGTGCCGGGCACCGTGCAGTTCTTCGAGTCCATCGGCTACCCGGGTTTCCTGGCGTATCTGGTGATCCTGGCCGAGCTCGGGGGCGGCGCCGCGCTGGTCCTGGGGACGTTCGTGCGCCCGGTGGCGATCGCGCTGGTGCCGGTGCTGATCGGCGCCACCCTGCAGCACGCCGGCAATGGCTGGCTGTTCTCGGCGCCGGGCGGCGGCTGGGAGTTCCCGGCCTTCTGGACCGCGATGCTGGTGGTTCAGGCGCTGCTGGGCGCCGGCGCCCTGGCGGCCCGCCTGCCGCTGCCGCAGGCGATGCCGGCCTGGGCCCGCTGAGCGTGGGCAACCGATCGGAGAGCACCGTCATGAACCGCATGCCCGCGCTGTTCGTCAGCCATGGGGCGCCGTCCCTGGTGCTCGACGACGTCCCGGCCCGCGCCTTCCTGGCGCGGGTCGGAAGCGAACTCGGCCGGCCGACGGCGATCGTCGTGGTCAGCGCCCACTACGAGGCACCGACAATCCGGGTCGACCGTTCGGCAAGACCGCGCACGATCCATGATTTCGGCGGGTTCGCGCCGGCGTTGTACGAGATCCAGTACCCTGCGCCGGGCGATCCGGTACTCGCCGACGAAATCGTCGCGCTGCTCCGCGGCGCCGGGCTGGCCGCCGGGACCGATACCAACTGGGGGCTCGACCACGGCGCCTGGGTGCCGCTGTCGCTGATGTACCCGGACGCCGGCATCCCGGTGGTGGCGGTGTCGGTTGATCCGTTCGCCGGCCCGGCGCACCACCGCGCCCTCGGCGCGGCTCTCGCGCCGCTGCGCGAGGGCGGAGTCCTGGTGATCGGCTCCGGCTCCTTGACCCACAATCTGCATGAGATCCCGAGGTCGTTCCGGAGCATCGACACGCCGGCACCGGACTGGGTCCGGGCGTTCGCCGAGTGGGTAGCGGCGGCCATTGCCGAGGGCCGCGAGGACGATCTGCTGGACTACCGCCGAAAGGCGCCGCACGGGGCTCGGAACCACCCGACGGAAGAGCATTTTCTGCCGCTGTTCACGGCGCTCGGTGCCGGCGGGGGTGGGTCTGGCCGCAGACTGCACGACAGCACCACCTTCGCGGTGTTGCGGATGGACGCGTACGCCTTCGGCTGAGCGGCGAAGTCCGTCCGCTGCCGCCGTTCAGCCGCCGCCGTTCAGCCGACGTAACCGGACATCGACTCGATCATCCAGGCGTAGGCGGCGATGGCGGCGGCCATCAGCGTGCCGACCACAAGGGTATCGCCCAGGTCGGCCCGGCCGGCCCGGGCCGTCAACGGCCCACAGCATTGGCAACGTCTCGCGCATCCCGTCATGACATCCTCCTTCCACGCTTCCGGGAGGACGCGGCATCCCCGCTTTCGTCCCGGGTCGACGTCCCGCTATCATGCTGCAACGGCCTTATGCCGCAAAGCCCATCACCGGAATGGGGCAAGTTCATGGCGACGCGACCGCAGCTGCCCGGCCCTGGCGAGACGTTTCTCGACCATCTCGGGCATTTCGTGCCGGACATGGAGGCGGCGCACCGGGCGCTGACCCGTCTCGGCTTCGTGCAGACGCCCTACACCGCCCACCAGACCACGCCCGCGCCGGGCGCGGCACCGGTCGCCGGCGGCACCGCCAACCGCTGCGTGATGCTGCGCGAGGGCTACATCGAGGTGCTGTGCGTGGTCGACCCCGCGCATCCGACCGGGGCCCGCACCCAGCGCCAGCTCGAGCGCTACACCGGTGTCCACATCGTGGCGATGACCGACCCGGACGCCCTGGCCCGTCGCCACCGGCTCGGGGCCGCCGGCTTCGAGACCCAGGATCCCGTCAACCTGCGCCGGGCGGTGCCGCTGGAGGGCGGCGGCGAGGCCATGGCGGCGTTCACCGTCTGCCGCACGCCGGCCGAGGCGATGGCCGAAGGCAGGGTCCAGATCCTCACCCACCTGACCGAGGATCTGGTCTGGCAGAAGCGCTGGACGACCCATGAGAACGGCATCGTGGCGCTGCGCGACGTGGTGATCCTGCCGGCGGACCTGGACGAGGCGGTGGACCGTTACGCCCGGTTCACCGAAGCCCGGCCGCGGCGGGTCGACGCCGACACCGTGCGCCTGGAGCTGGCGCGCGGCGGTGTGGTGCTGACCACGCCGGCCGGGGCATCGCGGCTCTTTCCGGGGGCGCCGGTGCCGCCGGTGCCGGGCGTGATGGGCTACGCCTTGCTGTCGGACGGGCTGGCCGCGACCCGCGCCTTCCTGGCGGGCCGCGGCTTTCCGTTGAGCGACCGCGGAGCGGGGCTGGCCGCCCTGGCGTTGCCGGAGGCCCTCGGCGGCGCCTGGCTGATCGCCGAGGACGAGGCGGCGCTGCCCTGGAGCTGACGGTCGTCGGCCCGACGGGGCCGGTCAGCCCTGGGGAATCCGGTCGCCGCGGCGCAACCCGAAGGCGAGGATGGCGCCGCCCAGCATCGCCGCCGCGCCGACCAGGAACACCTCGGCGTAGCTGCCGCGCGCCTCGAACAGCGCGACCAGCCCGTAGCCGCCGACCAGCTGGGCGGTGCCGACCGCCAGCACCATCCACCGCCACAGGCCGACCATCGATCCGGTCCCGATGGCTTTTTGCGCGCGCCCGGCGATCACCGCCGACAGCCCCGGCTGGGCGCCGACCACCAGCGAGGAGAGGACGATTGTGACCGGGCCGGGAGCGATCGCCGGCAGGGCGATGCCCACCGCCAGGCTGGCGAACACCAGGGTCAGGGCCGAGGAGAAGCCGATGCGGTCGGCCAGCCGACCCCACAACACGGTGCCGACGACGGCCCCGGCGCCGAACAGCGTCCATTGCAGGCCGCCATCGGCCATCGACCAGCCGAGGCCGCGCACCAGGTAGTCGACCCAGTAGATGGAATGCGGGACCAGACCGAGCGAGAACAGGGCCTGGGCGGCGACCAGCCGTATCGCGTCGCCGCTCACGCTCCTCGGGCCGGGCGCCGTCGCCGGCCGCGGTTCTGCGTCGGCGGGCGGCGGTGATCCGCCGCCCCAACCCCAGAGGCCGACGCCGAGCCCGACCGCCCCGATCGCCGCGACCCCCGCCCAGGCCCATGGCAGGCCGTGTTCGAGCAGGGTGGGAACGGCCGCCGCCGATAGGAAGATCCCCAGGCCGACGCCGGTGAAGGCGATGCCGGTCGCCTTGCCGAGGTGCCGGACGGGCGCGGCGACGGTGACGGTGGCGATCGCCAGGATCATCATGACCGCCACCGCGGCGCCGAGCAGGCCCCGGCACGCCGCCAGCCAGAGAAACCCGGCCGGGATCGCGCTGGCGCCGAGCAGCACGGCCGACAGCGCCAGGCTGGCCCGCAGGATCGCCCTGGTGTCGGCGACGGCGCGCAGCCACGGCACGGCCAGCCCGCCGACCAGATAGCCGCCGAGATTGGCGGCGCCGATGTAGCCGGCCTCGGAGGGCGAGACCGCGCCCGCCTGGACCAGCGCCGGCACCATCGGGGTGTAGGAAAACCGCCCGAGCCCCATTCCCACCAGCAGGGTCGCCTGCGCCCCGAACGCGGTGCGCAGCCACGGCGGCACCCGGTTCCCGGGCGCAGTCTCGGGGCTCAACGGGACCGTGGAGCGTGGGTGCGCATCTGCAGTTCGATCGAATCGACCTGGCCGATCCGCAGCGCAAACCGGCCGTTCAGGCGCTCCAGCACCTTCTCCGACACCCTCGGCAGTGGGATGCCACGCGCCAGGCTGTAGGCGATCAGAGCCTCCAGAACTTCGGCGGTGCTGAACGACACGATCGACTCCGGCCCGTTGCCGGTGTCGATCGACAGCCGCCCGTTCACGGTCTTCTCGCCGACCGGCTCGGCCGCGACGAGGCGGCCCTCGGGCACCGCCTTGCCGATCTTGCTGGCGAAGGCCGCCAGCGCGGCCACCGCCTCGTCCGGCTTGAAGACCAGAAAGCGGAACTCGTCCGGCATGGCGCCTAGGACCTGGCTGTCCGGCTGCCGTGGCTGGGGCTCGGCGTGCCGGGGTTGAGCGAGACGTGGCTGTGGATTGCCTTCCAGGGCGCGTTCCGGCGCGGCCGGGCGAACGCCACCGTGGCCCGGCCGGGCCGCAGGAAGCGGTGGCCGTCGACGGCCACCCCGGTCGAGGAGAAGGTGATGATCCCCATCGCCAGCCGCCGGTCCGGGGACACGGCGACCTTCAGGGTCGCCAGCAGGAAGCTGAAATCCTCGATGGTCGGCCAGACCGCCCGCCATTGTCCGTTTTCCAGGGCGTCCAGCCCCTCGACCACGTCCAGGTGGGTCCCGAAACCGGCGACGTTGTCCTCGAACAGCTCGCGCGCCGGCGCAAAGTCGACCTCGGCGACGTTGACGCTCCATTCCGCGAACCATTGCCGGATGGCGGCGACGTCGTCTTCCGGGACGTTCCAGGTGAAATTCATGTCGTCCAGGCCCTCCTGACTGCGATAGTCAGCTTAATTCGTCCTCGATGAACGCGCGGATCACCGGTTCCATTCCGGGATCGCGGTGGAAGCCCATGGCGTCGGCGCGGGCGGTCTCGAAGCGCGACGGCCAGCCGTAGACGATCTTCTCGATCATCGGGTCGCGCTGCCACTTCACGCGCGCCGCCACCTCCGGCCCGGCGATCGCCTCCAGCGCCTTCACCATGTCGCCGACCGTGGTGGTGAATCCGGGCAGGGCGACGGCGCGCCATGGTCCCCAGGCCTCGGCCGGCAGGTCGTGGGCGCGGCGGGTGTTGGCGACGATGGTGCGCGGGCTGGCGAGCCACATCGCGGTCTCCGGCGCCACCGGGCAGATCGCCTCGTTGCCCTGCAGCGGCTCGCGGATGATCGAGCTGGCGAAGGTCGAGGCGGCCTTGTTCGGCTTGCCGGGGCGCACCACCACCGTCGGGTAGCGCAGCGCCCGGCCGTCGACGAACCCCTTGCGGCTGTAGTCGTTGATCAGCAGCTCGCCGATCGCCTTCTGCACGCCGTAGGAGTTCTGCGGAGTGAGCTGCTGGCTGTCGGTGACCACCTCGGGCAGGTCGCCGCCATAGGCGGCGCAGGAGCTGGCGAACACCAGCTTCGGGCGGGTGCCGTGGCGGCGCGCGATCTCGAGGATGGTGCGGGTGGCGTCCAGGTTGACCCGCATCCCGAGGTCGAAATCGGCCTCGGCCCCGGCGCTGACGACGGCGGCGAGGTGATAGACGGAATCGGTGTCGGGGCGAATCGCCTCGGCCAGCAGGTCCTCATCGGAGGCGTCCCCGGTGATCGCCTGGACCCGGGCGTCTTCGGCCAGGTCCGAGGGCGGGGTAACCATGTCCACCAGGGTCAGGCGTTCGACGCCGAGGGCGTTGTCGGCGAGCAGGGTGCGGGCGAGCTTGACGCCCAGAAACCCGGCGCCGCCGGTGATCGTGATGTTCACGTCAGGCTCCCTTCATCCACGAAAGCCCCTCGACCGTGCCGGCCTTGGGGCGGTATTCGCAGCCGACCCAGCCCTCGTAGCCGAGGCGGTCCATCAGGTCGAACAGATAAGGATAGTTGATCTCGCCGACGGTCGGCTCATGGCGCTCCGGCACCCCGGCGATCTGGACATGGCGGATCAGGTCGAGTTGCTTCTCGAAGGTCTTGGCGAGGTCCCCCTCGACGATCTGCACGTGATAGAAATCGAACTGCAGCCCGACGTTGTCGGCGGCCACCGCTTCCAGGATGGCCCGCGCCTGGTCCTGGCCGTTCAGGAAATAGCCGGGGATGTCGCGGGTGTTGATCGGCTCGATGATCAGCGTCTTGCCGCGGGAAGCGGCCAACGGTGCGGCGCGCTTGAGGTTGGCGATCAGGGTCTCG
>CAYNFA010000103.1:0-9452 GCA_964396345.1 uncultured Thalassobaculum sp. | reverse complement strand
GACATCTACTGGCGCACCCAGAACTGGGTCGAGGCCGCCAAGGTGTTCCGGCGGCTGGTCGGCAACTCCGGCCTGGACGGTTCGCGCATCAGACCTGACGCGGCGCAGTTCATTCTGAACTGGGCGGTGTCGCTGTCGCTCAGCGACAACGCCGAGGGATTGAACCGATTGCGTCAGCTCTACGCCGCGCAGATGGACAACACGTCATACCGTGAGGCCTTCCGGCTGATCACCAACAGCACCAGCGCCGAGCCGGGGGACTTCATGCGGCTGAGCGAGCGTTTCGAAGAGATCGGTCAGTTCCAGGCTTTCCTGTCGGCCTATCGCGACAAGCTGAAGGACGGCTCGCTCAGCGCTACCAACTGACCCCCGTCAGGGCCCGGTCCCGAAGCTGCGCACGAGGCTGCCGGCGACCATGTACCAGCCGTCGACCAGTACGAAGAAGATCAACTTGAACGGCAGGGCGACCACCGCCGGCGGAACCATCATCATCCCCATGGACATCAGCAACGACGCGATCACCATGTCGATGACGACGAACGGCAGGTAGAGCAGGAAGCCGATCTCGAACGCCCGGCGCAGCTCGCTGATCATGAACGCCGGGATCAGGACATGCAGCGGGGCGTTCAGCCCGGTCTCGGCCGGGCCGACCTGCGCCATGTCCTCGAACAGCCGCAGGTCCTTGTCGCGGACCGTCCGCAGCATGAAGCCCCGGAACGGCTGAGCCACCGCATCGAACGCCTCGACCTCGTCGATGCGCTCCTCGATCAGCGGCTGAATGCCGTTGGTCCAGGCTTCTCGCATGGTCGGCATCATGATGAAGCCGGTCAAAAACAGCGCCAGGCTGATCATCACGATGTTGGGCGGCGCCTGCTGGGTGCCGATGGCGGTGCGCAACAGGGACAGCACCACCACGATCCTGGTGAAGGAGGTCACCATCACCAGGATGCCCGGCGCCAGCGACAGCATCGTCACCAGCATGACCAGCTGGATCAGCCGCGCCGTGGTTGACCCGCCGCCTTCGCCGAGGTCGAGGGACAGTGACTGGGCGGCTGCCGGCGACCACCAGGCGGCGGCGATCACCAGGCCGCCGATGACGGCAGGGACCAGCGAGACGACGAGCAGGGCCGAGCGCAGTGTCACGTTGCGGACTCGCTGTTGCCGCTGCGGGCGAGGGTGCCTTCAAAGGTGGCTCGCGCCGGTATTCCGGATTCCACCACCACATCCCGGTCCGGGCCAAGCAGCAGCAGGTGCTCGACCCCGTCGCGCCGGATCAGCACGAGGCGGCGCCGGGCGTCGAGCGCCCGCGCCTCGACCACCGCGAGGCGCCCGCCCGCCACCCCGCGCCCGACGCTGAAACCGAGGCGGCGCGCGGCGTACTGACGGGCCAGCAGGTACAGCACGCCGATCAGCCCCAGGACGAACAGGAGCGCGAAGACCGTTCTGAAGTAGTCGGAAAGTTCCATTGCCTGATTGTCCGTGTCCGCGCGCGCCATGCCAAGCCCGCCCGAGCGTTGGTTCATGAATCGCGGCGCCGCCGGCCGGCGGCGTTGCCGTAGGCGGCGGCGGCTCGACGCGCGTCGGGGACCGTCGGTGTGGAATCGCCCGTCAGCCGGCCGGTCGCACCGGCCGCGCGAAGGCGGTCGGCGGCGGCGTCGAGGGCGGCGACCAGCCGCGACAGGGTTTCGGTCAGCTGTCGCGCCTCGGCCGGCGGCAGCGCCGGGGCTGCCTCGCAGAGCCGCAGCACGCGCCGCTCAAGTTCGGCCCGCGCCAACGAATCAGCCGGTGTGTCAGGGGCGGCGAGTCGGGCGATCCGGGTTTCCAATTCCCGTGCCTCCTCGGCGAGGGCGGCGGAACCGTGCAGCGTCACGGCCGGCTTCCATCCGGGCCGCCGCTGGCGGCGAGCGAACCGTTCACCCGATAGACATAGGTCAGGATCTCGGCGACCGCCGCGAAGGCCTGAACCGGGATCTCGCAATCCACCTCCACGACCTGGAGGATCTGCGCGAGGTCTGGGTCCGTCCGCACCTTGACGTCGTTCTGGAACGCCAATTTGAGAATCTGCTCGGCGACCTCGCCGTAGCCTTTGGCGATCACCGTTGGGGCTTTGTCGCAACCGATGTCATGGCTGAGAGCGATCGCGACCCGACGGTCGCGATCCGCCGAGGGGCGGCCGTGCTGGGATCGGCGGGCCGGCTTGTCACGGTCGATCATCGGACGCTCCTCGCCTCAGTATAGCTGCCCCGCCGGCGCGGCGCATCGGCGGACGTTTCAGCGGTCGTTCTGGTTTTGGCACGAAGGTTGCTTCACCATTGGCGCGTCCCTTGACGAGCGCAGCATGCCACGAAGGGGGTCGACGATAGAAGCAATTTTAGATAAATTGCTTTACACATTCGAGGGCGAGGCGATGGACCTTTCGCAGACGACGCTGATCAAGATGGCTCGGGAGAAGATGTCCTGGCTCGGCCAGCGGCAGGCGGTTCTGGCGCAGAACATCGCCAACGCCAACACTCCCGGCTACCGCTCCAAGGAACTGCAGGCGATCGAGTTCGACCGTGAATTGCGGACGCTGGCGCCGGTGCGGATGGCGGCGACCAGCGGGAAACATCTTGACGGCAGCGTCACGCCGCCGGACCACCGGGTGGTCAAGGACCGCCTGCGCGACGTGTACGAAATCAACCCCGACGGCAACTCTGTGGTCATGGAGGAGCAGATGATGAAGATCTCCGAGACCCAGGTCGACTATCAACTGGCCACCAATATCTACCACAAGCAGATGCGGATGTTCCGCACCGCGCTTGGCACCCAGAATCAGTAGCCGCGCCGGACAGGGAGACACACCATGGACCTGATGAACTCCATCAAGATCTCGGCCTCCGGCATGCGCGCCCAGGGGACTCGGCTGCGGATCGTCGCCGAGAACGTCGCCAACGCCGAGTCGCTCGGCAACACGCCGGGCGCCGATCCTTACCGGCGCAAGACCATCGCCTTCGAGAACATCCTGGATCGCGACTTGAACGCCGACATGGTGAAGGTCGCGAAGATCGGTCGGGATCGCAGCGATTTCAGCCTCGTTTACGAGCCGTACCACCCGCTCTCCAACGAGAACGGCTACCTGAAGCGCCCGAACGTCAACACGCTGATCGAGATGACCGACATGCGCGAGGCCGGGCGCAGCTACGAGGCCAACCTCAGCGTGATCGAGTCGTCGAAGTCGCTGATCCAGCGTACCATCGAGTTGATCCGGGGTTGAATCGCCGGGTTGTGCCGCCAGCTTCCGGCGGGGCCCGTGATTTGCTAATTTGAGGTCGAGGAGGATCGGGTCATGATCGAGCGCGTTGGGGACATGCTTCCGGCGATGCCGGGGGCCGGCGGTGCCACCGAAGGCCGGATCACCGGCGGTAAGGATTTTTCCAGTTATGTGCGCGACGCGTCCGTCGACGCGATCGACACCATGAATCGCGGCGAGACGCTGTCGAAGCAGGGGATCGCCGGAACCGCCGACCTGAACGACGTGGTCGCCGCCGTCAACGACGCCGAGTTGACTCTGCAGACGGTCACCACCTTGAGGGACAAGCTTGTCCAGGCTTACCAGGAAATCATCCGCATGCCGGTGTGATCGGGCCGGTGGCTCCGCTCGGCCGGGCAGAACGTGCCCACCCGGCAGGACCTGCCGGGTGACAACAGGCGTTTGCATAGCCGGAGGCATCTGGTGACCGAGGAAGACGCGATCGCGGTGGCTCGGGATACCATCTTCACCCTGTTGGCGATGGCCGGCCCGGTTATGGGCATCGCGCTGGCGGTTGGGCTGATCATCGCGCTGTTCCAGGCGCTGACGCAGCTCCAGGAGATGACCCTGGTGTTCGTGCCGAAGATCGTGGTGGTGTTCGCCTCGCTGCTGCTCTTCCTGCCGTTCATGCTGGCCCAGATCAGCACGTTCTTCGAGGGGCTGGCCGACAAGATCATCGGGCTGCCGTGACCGCCCTCGGGCCCGCTGCCCGTTCCGCCGTCGGCGTCGGAGGCGGACCTTGAACCTTGAGGAATATCTTCCGCTTCGGGTCTACGAGATCGTCCTGGTGTTCGCCCGGACCAGCGCGGCGATGCTGATGCTGCCCGGCGTCGGCGAGACGTTCATCCCGGTGCGGGTGCGGGTGCTGTTCTCGGCGGGGCTGGCGCTGGCGGTGGCGCCGACGATCGCGCCGCAGCTGCCGCCGGAGCCGGCCAGCGCCGCCGGGCTCCTGGTGCTGGTGGCTGGCGAAGTGATCATCGGGATCTACTTTGGCCTGGTCGCGCGGATATTGCTGCTGACCCTGGATACCGTCGGCCGGGTGATCTCGTTTTCCAGCGGCATGGCGTCGGCCACGGTGTTCGACCCGTCGATCTCCGAGCAGGGTACCGCCATCGGCCTGCTGCTGACGCTGCTCGGGATCATGCTGCTGTTCATCACCGACCTGCACCACTTGGTGATCCGCGCCGTCGTCGAGAGTTACACGGTGTTCCGGCCCGGCGGGACGCTGATGATCGGGGATCTCTCCGAGGCCATCACCGAACTGGTCTCCAACAGCTTCAAGGTCGCCATCCAGCTCTCGGCGCCGTTCTACGTCTTCAGCCTGCTGTTCTTCGTCTGCCTCGGGGTGCTGGCCCGGTTGATGCCGCAGCTGCAGATCTTCTTCATCGGCCTGCCGGTGCAGATCTACATGGGGTTGCTGCTGCTGGCCACGATTCTGGGGGCGTTGATGTCGGCGTTCCTGACGTACTATGCCGATACGGCGGCGACCTACCTCATCCCCAATTGATAGAAGCGGGCGATGTCCGACACGCAGGACGACTCCCAGAAAACCGAGGAACCGACCGCGCGGAAGCTGTCCGAGGCGCGAAAGAAGGGTCAGGTCGCCCAGAGCAAGGAGGTCGCCAACCTCGCATCCTTCGTCGGCCTGACCTTTCTGGTGGCGACCCTCGGCCCTTACACGGCGCTGCAACTGCACGGATCGCTGGCCGTGGTGATGGAGCAGGCGGCATTCGCCGACATCGACGCGGGCAGCGCCGGCGAGATCCTGATCGACGTGACGGCCGACGCGCTGATCGCGCTCGCTCCGGCGTTCGCGATCTTCCTGGTGCTCGCCCTCGCCGCCAACCTCGGCCAGACCGGCATCCTGTTCACCACCCAGCCGCTCGCGCCGAAGATCGAGAAGATTTCACCGCTGGCCGGGTTCAAGCGGCTGTTCTCGCTGAAATCCCTGGTGGAGTTCATCAAGGGGGTGATCAAGCTCGCGATCGTCGCGGGGATCGCCTATTACCTGATGGCGCCGGAACTCGACCGGGCCGAGCAGTTGATGGACATGGACCTCGTCGACGTGCTCGGCGAGATCTACTGGCTGGTGATCCGCCTGATGATCGGCGTGGTTGCCTTCATGCTGGTGGTCGCGATCGCCGACTATGTCTACCAGCGATTCGAATACATCAAGCAGCTGCGGATGTCCCGCCAGGAGATCCGCGACGAACACAAGCAGTCCGAAGGTGATCCGCAGGTCAAGGCGCGGCTGCGCCAGATCCGCATGGACCGCGCCCGACGCCGGATGATGGCGGCGGTCCCGACGGCCGACGTGGTGGTGACGAACCCGACGCACTTCGCGGTGGCGCTGCGCTACGACAGCGAGACCATGGCGGCGCCGAGCGTGGTCGCCAAGGGCGCCGACACGGTGGCGTTCCGGATCCGTGAGCTTGCCAAGCAGCATGATGTTCCGATTGTCGAGAATCCGCCGTTGGCGCGCGCGCTGTTCGCCGGGGTGGAGATCGACCAGCAGGTGCCGGAACTTCATTTCAAGGCGGTTGCACAGGTAATTTCCTACGTGTACCGCCTCAAGGGCCGGTCGATCGGGGAATGAGCGGAGGGGCATGGAAACTCTGAGCCTGTTGGCCGCGTCCGCCGCCGGCCTGATCGCGGGAAGCGGTGCGAGCGTTTGGTTCATCCGCCGGCGGGCGACGCCGGTGACGGGCGCGCCTGAGGCCGAACCGGTGGTGGTCGAGCCGGACGCCGCGACCGAGGAGGTCGTGCTGGACCTCGATGAGGACGGCCGGCTCGCCTCCTTCCAGGGGCCGCTCGAGGCGCTGGTCGGCCCTCACGCGCTGGCCGGCGGCGGCCGCGGCTTGGCCCGCTTGCGGCTGCAGGCGCTGCGGCTGCAGGCGCTGCGGCTGCGGGCGGAGGCGCCGGCGGTGGTCGGGTCGGCGGCCGGGGCGGCGGTGCGGGGCGACCCGATCGAGGGCACCGGCGGGCCGCTGGTGCCGGAGGTCGAGGTTCGGGCCGACGGGTTTCGCGTGACCCTGCGCCCGGCTCCGGAACGCCCGACCGAAGTCGGCGCGGCGGCGACGGGCGACGGTTCCGAGGCGGCGATCGTGTCGGTGATGCGGGATGCCCCGATCGGGGTCATACAGCTCGACGACAACGCGCGGATCACCGCCCACAACCGGTTCTTCGGCCGGCTGGTCGGCCTCGACCGGGCCGATGCCCTGGCCGGCACGGCGTTCCTCGACCGGGTGGCGCCGGCCGACCGGGAGCGGGTTGCCGCCGCCATGTAACCGCCGATCGGCGACGATCCGATCGAGGCGGGGATCGGCCGCGAGTCGGAGGCCTATGTCTCGTTGTTCCTGCGGCGCCACTCCGTCGGCCTGGCTCCGGGGTCGATCGTGTTCGCCATCGACATTACCCAGCGCCGCATCCTCGAGACGCAGTTCGTGCAGTCCCAGAAGATGCAGGCGGTTGGCCAACTCGCCGGCGGCGTGGCGCACGACTTCAACAATCTGCTGACCGCGATGACCGGATTCTGCGACCTGCTGCTGCAGCGACACCGGCCCGGCGACCAGTCCTTCGCGGATGTGATGCAGATCAAGCAGAACGCCAACCGCGCCGCCAATCTGGTGCGCCAGCTGCTGGCGTTCTCGCGGCAACAGACGCTGATTCCGCGGGTCATCGACGTCACCGAGACGTTGGCAGACCTGTCGCATCTGCTGCGCCGGCTGATCGGCGAGACCGTTACCCTGGAGCTGGTGCACGGCCGCAGCCTGAAGCCGGTCAAGGCCGACCCCGGCCAACTCGAGCAGGTGATCATCAACCTGGTGGTCAACGCCCGCGACGCCATGCCGAACGGCGGCGTCATTCGGATGCACACCTCGATGGTGACGACGCTCAAACCGCTGCGCCAGGGCGAGGAGGCAATGGCGCCCGGCGAGTATGTGCTGATCGACGTGGTTGACACCGGAACCGGCATTCCGGCGTCGCTGCAGGCGCGTATCTTCGAGCCGTTCTTTACCACCAAGGAGGTCGGACAGGGGACCGGGCTCGGCCTGTCCACGGCGTTCGGGATCGTCAAGCAGTTCGGCGGCCACCTGTTCGTCGACAGCACGCTCGGCGCCGGCACCACCTTCTCGATCTATCTGCCGGCCTGGAACGGCGAGTTGGACGTGGTTACGGAGGCGGCCGATGGCCGGCTCGATTCCGACCTGTCCGGCACCGGCATCGTGCTGCTGGTCGAGGACGAGGACCCGGTCCGGCTGTTCGCCGCCCGGGCGCTGCGCAGCAAGGGCTACACCGTCATCGAGGCGCGCTCCGGCGAGGCGGCGCTCGAACTTCTGGAACGCGAGGCTCCGCATCTCGACCTGCTGATCACCGACGTAGTGATGCCGGGTATCGACGGCCCGACGCTCTTCAGGACGGTGCGCGAGACACGCCCGGGACTGCCGGTGGTCTGCATCTCCGGCTATTCGGAGGATGCGCTGCGT
The DNA here is from genome assembly GCA_964396345.1 of uncultured Thalassobaculum sp. Taxonomy (GTDB): domain Bacteria; phylum Pseudomonadota; class Alphaproteobacteria; order Thalassobaculales; family Thalassobaculaceae; genus Thalassobaculum_A. The sequence continues at coordinate 1,676 of CAYNFA010000103.1, read as the reverse complement.
CAGAGAATCGTCGATGTTCAGGGTGTGGCGTTCCTGCCGAAGCCGTTCTCCCTGAAGCAGCTCGCGATCGCGGTGAAGCGGGCGGTGGCCTCGAACGATCCTACATATTGATGCCGCGGCCGGTGTGGAATCCACGATCTAGACAGGAACAAAACATGAAAATGAGCTTGCCAACGAGAACAAAATGAATACGATTGGTGGTGCGCGGCGGCCGGTGCCCTGACCTGGGGCGGTACGGCCAGTCAGCCGGACAGGCCCGTTGCCGCGCCGGGTGCCCCGGGATAGAAGGAGGCCAGCCGATGACCGCGGCGCTGCGAGTGATCGAGAAGGACGGCATGGACAAGTCCAAGGCATTGGAGGCCGCGCTCAGCCAGATCGAGCGCGCGTTCGGCAAGGGCTCGGTGATGAAGCTTGGCGCGCGCGAAGGCGCGGTCGAGATCGACACGGTGTCGACCGGCTCGCTGGGCCTCGACATCGCGCTCGGCATCGGTGGCCTGCCGCGCGGCCGGATCGTCGAGATTTACGGGCCCGAGAGCTCGGGCAAGACCACCCTGGCGCTGCACGTGGTGGCCGAGGCTCAAAAGGCCGGCGGCACCTGTGCGTTCATCGATGCCGAGCACGCGCTCGATCCGATCTACGCGCGTAAGCTCGGGGTCGATGTCGACGAGCTGCTGATCTCGCAGCCGGACGCCGGCGAGCAGGCGCTGGAGATCGCCGACACCCTGGTGCGCTCCGGTGCCATCGACGTGCTGGTTATCGACTCGGTCGCGGCTCTGGTGCCGCGCGCCGAGCTCGAGGGCGAGATGGGCGACACCCATGTCGGGCTGCAGGCACGGCTGATGAGCCAGGCGCTTCGCAAGCTGACCGGCTCGATCTCGAAGTCGCGCTGCATGGTCATCTTTATCAACCAGATCCGCCAGAAGATCGGCGTGATGTTCGGCAACCCGGAGACCACGACCGGCGGCAACGCGCTGAAGTTCTACGCGTCCGTGCGTCTGGACATCCGCCGGATCGGCGCGATCAAGGACCGCGACGAGGTGGTCGGCAACCAGACCCGGGTCAAGGTGGTCAAGAACAAGCTGGCGCCGCCATTCCGGGTCGTCGAGTTCGACATCATGTACGGCCAGGGCGTGTCGAAGAACGGCGAACTGCTGGATCTCGGGGTCAACGCCGGCATCGTCGAGAAGTCGGGCGCCTGGTTCTCCTACGACGGCAACCGGATCGGCCAGGGCCGCGAGAACGCCAAGACCTTCCTGCGCCAGAATCCGGATCTTGCCCAGGGCATCGAGCGGCGGATCCGCGAGAACGCCGGGCTGGTGGCCGAGGCCATGCTGGTCGGCGATCCCGACGCGGGCGAGGGCGACATCGGCGACGACGCCTGAAGGTCGCCGGCTGGGTCTCGGGGAGCGCCGTTCCGCTCCCTGGACAGCCGGCCGGCGCGTCGCTACAAGCGAGGGCTTTCCTAGGCGGGGGCGCGGTCCGGACGGGCCGCGCCTTCGTGTGCCGGGGCAGTGCTGGCTGGAGATTCGCCATGGCGACGACGAACCACATCAGACGCGCGTTCCTGGACTATTTCGCGGCCCGCGACCACGCCGTCGTGGAGTCGTCGCCGCTGGTTCCGCGCAACGACCCGACGTTGATGTTCACCAACGCCGGGATGGTGCAGTTCAAGAACG
>CAYNFA010000102.1:0-9464 GCA_964396345.1 uncultured Thalassobaculum sp. | reverse complement strand
TGGCGTCGAAGCCGGTGATGGAGGGCAAGGCCGTCCTGTTCAAGCGCTTCGCCGACGTCGACGGCATGGATCTGGAGGTCGATACCCGCGACGTCGACGAGTTCGTGAACTGCGTGCGGTTCCTCGGCCAGACCTTCGGCGGCATCAACCTCGAGGACATCAAGGCCCCGGAATGCTTCATCATCGAGCAGCGCCTGAAGGAGCTGCTCGACATCCCGGTGTTCCACGACGACCAGCACGGCACCGCGATCATCGCCGCCGCCGGGCTGATCAACGCGCTGCACCTGACCGGGCGCAACATCCGTGAAACCAGGCTGGTGGTGAACGGCGCCGGGGCGGCGGCGATCGCCTGTGTCGAGCTGCTCAAGGCCATGGGGATGCCGCACGACCACGTCATGCTGTGCGACACCCGCGGGGTGATCTACCAGGGCCGCCAGCAAGGCATGAACCAGTGGAAGTCGGCGCACGCCGTCATCACCGATCGCCGCACGCTCGCCGAGGCGCTCGACGGCGCCGACGTGTTCTTCGGGCTGTCGGCGAAGGGTGCCGTCACCCAGGACATGGTCCGCTCCATGGGCCCGCAGCCGATCATCTTCGCGATGGCGAACCCCGACCCCGAGATCACCCCGGAGGAGGTCAAGGAGGTCCGCGACGACGCCATCATCGCCACCGGCCGGTCTGACTACCCGAACCAGGTGAACAACGTCCTCGGCTTCCCGTACATATTCCGCGGCGCCCTCGACGTGCGCGCCTCGGAGATCAACGAGGCGATGAAGATCGCCGCCGCCGAGGCGCTGGCCGAGCTGGCCCGGCGCGACGTGCCGGACGAGGTCGACGCCGCCTATTCCGGACGGCGCCTGCATTACGGGCGCGAGTACATCATTCCGGCCCCGTTTGATCCGCGCCTGATCGTCCACGTGTCCGCGGCGGTCGCCCAGGCGGCGATGGACACCGGCGTGGCGCGCAAGCCGATCGAGAACATGAGCGCCTACCGTGCCTCGCTGAGCGCCCGGCTCGACCCGTCGGCCGCCAACCTGCAGCTCATCCTCGACACCATCCGCCAGACCCCGAAGCGCGTGGTGTTCGCCGAGGGCGAGGAGGAGAAAACCATCCGCGCCGCGGTGGCCTTCAGGGACGGCGGCTACGGCATCCCGGTGCTGATCGGCCGCGAGGAGCGCATCCGCGACCGGATCGCCGAAATGGGCATCGCCGGCGCCGACGAGATCGAGATCCACAACGCGCGGCTGTCGCGCTTCAATCAAAAGTACATAGAGTTCCTGTACAAGCGTCTGCAAAGGGACGGCGCGTTGCACCGGGACTGCCAGAGGATGGTCAACCAGGACCGCAACGTGTTCGCCGCCTGCATGGTCGCGACCGGCGACGCCGACGCCCTGGTGACCGGGCTGACGCGCAGCTTCGGCGACGCCATCGAGGATATCAGACGGGTGATCGACGAGCGTCCGAACGAATTGCTGATGGCGCTCACCATGGTGATCGTGCGGGGCCGAACCGTGTTTATCGCCGACACCAACGTGCATGAGTTGCCGACACCCGAGCAGCTCGCCGACATCGCCTGCCAGGCCGCGGGCAAGGCGCGGGCGTTCGGGCACGAGCCGCGGGTGGCGCTGCTGTCGTTCTCGAACTTCGGCAACCCGATGCGCGAGAAGGCGCAGCGCATCCGCACCGCCGTCGAGGTGCTCGACGGCCGCGGCGTCGACTTCGAGTACGACGGCGAGATGTCGGCCGACGTGGCGCTCGATCCCGAGATGCGCAAGCTCTACCCCTTCTGCCGCCTGACCGGCCCGGCCAACGTCCTGGTCATGCCGGCGCTGCACTCGGCCAACATCTCCTACAAGCTGCTGCAACGTTTTGCCGGCGGCTCGGTTATCGGGCCGATCATCATGGGGCTGGAGAAGCCGGCGCAGATCGTCCAGATGGGCGCGACGGTGTCCGATCTCGTCAACGCCGCGGCCATCGCGGCGCACGAGGCAATCATCGCCTGACCTCGCCGGCCGTTAGGGCGGCAGCGGTCAGGCACGCAGGGGAGTGGCCATGACCGAGGTTCGCCCGACGCCGCAATTCGACGGCGGTGACCGTGCCGTCAGGCGTCCGAGCGAAGTGTCGGTGCGGATGGCGACGGCCCGCGCCACCGCCATCCTGACGGTGCCGGCGGCGGCGGTGTTCATCGGCCTGGTCGCCGTCGGGGAGCTGTCGCCCTGGCACGGCCTCGGCGGTATCGCGGTCACGGCGGCGGCGAGCTTCCTGCTGGTTCGCCGGCATCACGCGGATCTGGCGGTGCTGCGCCGCCATCTGGACAGCCGCGCCGGCGCCGACGATCCGCGCACCGCGATCGCCGAGCGCCGGTCCGCGCTTGCCGGGATCGGCGAAGTCGGCGCGGCATCCGAGCTGGCCCTGGCCCTGGAGCGCGCCGACCGGCGGGCTCAGGACTGGATCGATCGGATAACGCAACGCTCGAAAGCACAGGCCCTGGTGATCGAAACGATCCCGGACCCGCTGCTGCTGATCGACCCCCGCGGCCGGGTCGACCAGGCCAATGGGGCGGCCCGGCGCCAATTCGGCCAGCAGATCGTCGACCGCGACCTGTCGACGGTGATCCGCCACCCGGATGTCCTGGCGACCGTGCGGCGGGCGCTGGCCGGCGAGGCCGGCGGCGACGTCGAGATCGCCATCGCCGCCCCGGTCGAGCGGGTGTTCAACGTCCGGATCGAGGCGCTGGCGAGCGATGGCCACGGTGGGGCGGCGGCGTTGATGCTGTTCGTCGACCTGTCGGCGATCCGGCGGGCCGAGCAGATGCGCGTCGACTTCGTCGCCAACGTCAGCCACGAACTGCGCACCCCGCTAGCCACCCTGCTCGGCTTCATCGAGACCCTGCAGGGCCCGGCCCGCGACGACCCCGACGCCCGCGACCGCTTCCTCGATATCATGAAGTCCCAGGGCCATCGGATGAGCCGGCTGGTCCAGGACCTGCTGTCGCTGTCGCGGATCGAGACCAACGAGCACCAGACGCCGTCCGACCGGGTCGCCCTCGAGCCGGTGCTGGAGGGGGTCAAGGCCACTCTCGACCTGGAGGCCCGGCGCAAGGACATGCGTGTCCGGCTGGAGGTCGACGCCGTGCTGCCGGCGGTGATCGGAGCCGAGGACGAACTGGCCCAGGTGGTGCAGAACCTGCTCGACAACGCCATCAAATACGGCCGGCCGGGCACCGAGATCACGCTCTCGGCACGCCGCGCCGACCGGGTCCCGGCCAGCTTTCCCGGCGGGCCGACCGGCAGGGCGGTGGCGATCGCCGTGCGCGACCGCGGCGACGGGATCGCGCCGCAGCACCTGCCGCGCCTGACCGAGCGCTTCTACCGGGTCGACGCCGCGCGCTCCCGCGATCTCGGCGGCACCGGCCTCGGGCTGGCGATCGTCAAGCACATTGTCAGCCGGCACCGCGGGGCGCTCGCCATCCAGTCGACGCCCGGCGAAGGCAGCCTGTTCACGGTCTACATCCCGGCCGCCGAGGGCGCGGCGCCGGCGCGCGGCGCGACCGCCGCCTGAGCCTTCGGCGCCCGGAAAGCGCGGCCACCGGGGCCGTCATAAAACTTTCATCGATCCGACTTAAATCCTTTGGCGCCTGACCGGTACACGTCCGCAGCCAGGACGGATCTCGGATTGCCCAACGGGGCTTACCCGAACCTCCCCAAGCGAAAGTCTGGAGGACCCTATGAAGCTCTCTATCGGTAAGGTGGCCGCGCTCGCCACGCTCAGCATGGTCGCGATGGCCGCGCAGGCCGAGGCCCGCGACCAGATCCGCATCGTCGGTTCGTCGACCGTGTTCCCCTACACCCAGGCCGCCTCGGAGGAATTCTCCAAGTCGAGCGGAGCGAAGGCCCCGGTGGTCGAATCGACCGGCACCGGCGGCGGCATGAAGATCTTCTGCCAGGGCATCGGCACCGAGCATGCCGACATCACCGGCGCCTCGCGCGCCATGAAGAAGTCCGAGTACGACGACTGCGTGAAGAACGGCGTGACCGACATCTCCCAGGCGCTGATCGGCTTCGACGGCCTGTCGTTCGCCGGGTCGCGCAAGGGCACCTCGATGGACGTGACCAAGGGCCAGCTCTTCCTGGCGCTGGCGGCCGAGATCGTTCAGGACGGCAAGGTCGTCGCCAACCCCTACAAGAAATGGTCGGAGATCGACAAGTCGCTCCCCGACATCGCCATCCAGGTGTTCGGCCCGCCGCCGACCTCCGGCACCCGCGACGCCTGGGTCGAGCTGGTGATGGAAGAAGGCTGCCACGAGCTGGCCGGCTACAAGGAACTCGCCAAGGACGTCCAGAAGAACGTCTGCTCGCGGATGCGCCAGGACGGCCCGTTCATCGAGGCCGGCGAGAACGACAACCTGATCGTGCAGCGCCTGGAATCCGACCCCAACGCCTACGGCATCTTCGGCTACTCGTTCCTGTACGAGAACCAGGACAAGCTGGTCGGCTCCAAGGTCGCGGGCGTTGAGCCCAGCCTGGACGCGATCGCCGACGGTTCCTACAAGGTCTCGCGCCCGCTGTTCTTCTACGTGAAGAACGCCCACCGCGGCGTGATCCCGGGCCTGAACGATTTCGTCGCCGAGTACGTCAGCGACGCGGCCCTCGCCCCGGGTGGCTACCTGACCGATCGTGGCCTGGTGCCGCTGTCGGACAAGCGTCGCAAGGAGATGCAGGACTCGGTTGTGAACGGCAAGCACAACCTGGCCGTCGGCAGCTGATCGGGATCCGGCCGGGGACGCGGATTGCCCGCGTTCCCGGCCGCCCACAGCTTGGCCGCCTTCCTGATTGCCTTCACTGTTGCTCGGACCATTCGTTCGTTCCTTTGTTCCGCCACGGCCGTTTGAGGCCACCTCGCCGCTGCCGATCCAGCCCGGAGCCACCGATGTCGGTCTACCTCCTGCTCATCCTGATCGGCCTGCCGCTCGCGGGATTCCTGTTCGCCCGCCGACAGGCCGTTGCCATGGTCGGCGGCGGCTCGTCGCTGCACTCGCTTCCGGACTTCCACGGCGCCTACGTCGCCGCCTGGACCGGCATCCCGGCGACCTTGCTGGTGGTGCTTTGGATCGCCCTTCAGGGCCCGGTCCTCGACCAGGCGGTCTTCGCCAGCCTGCCGGACGACTTCCGCGACGCGGTTGAGAACCAGAGCCTGGTGATCGCCGAGATCCACAGCGTCGCCGACGGCCGGATTTTCGGCGAACCCGCGCCGGAAGTGCGGGCCGCCGCCGAACGGCTGCAGACCTGGCGGTCGATAGCGAGCTGGTCGATGGTGGCGGTCGCCGCCGCCGCGGCGCTCGCCGGTCTGGTGGTGACCCGCAGCCGGCTGGCGCCGGCGTTCCGGGCCCGGCACCGCGTCGAGGACGTGCTGTCCGGCCTGATGGTGGTGTGCAGCGTGATCGCGGTGCTGACCACGCTCGGCATCCTGCTGTCGCTGGTCTTCGAATCGGTCCGCTTCTTCGCCCGGGTGCCCTGGTACGAGTTCCTGTTCGGCCTGAACTGGGAACCGCAGATCGCCATCCGGTCCGACCAGGTCGCCGGCCTCGGCTCGTTCGGCGCCGTGCCGGTGTTCCTCGGGACCGTGGTGATCGCGGTTATCGCCATGCTGGTGGCGACGCCGATCGGCCTGCTCTCGGCGATCTACCTCACGGAATTCGCCTCGCCGCGGTTCCGCGCGATCGCCAAGCCGTCGCTGGAGATTCTGGCCGGCATCCCGACGGTGGTCTACGGCTTTTTCGCGGTGTTGACGGTCGCCCCGGCGCTGCGCATCGCCGGGACCTGGGTCGGCCTCGACGTGGCGCCCAACAGCGCGCTCGCCGCCGGCTCGGTGATGGGTCTGATGATCATCCCGTTCATCTCGTCGCTGTCCGACGACGCGCTGGCCGCGGTTCCGCAGTCCATGCGGGACGGCTCGGCGGCGCTGGGTGCCACCAAGTCCGAGACCATCGTGAAGGTGCTGCTGCCGGCGGCACTTCCCGGGATCATGGGCGGCGTCCTGCTGGCCGTCAGCCGGGCGATCGGCGAGACCATGATCGTGGTGATGGCCGCCGGACTGATCGCCAAGATGACCCTGAACCCGTTCGACTCGGTCACCACCGTGACCGTGCAGATCGTCACCCTCCTGATCGGCGACACCGAGTTCGACAGCCCGAAGACCTTGGCCGCCTTCGGCCTCGGCCTGGTGCTGTTCATCAGCACGCTCTGCCTGAACGTGCTGGCGCTGCGGATCGTCCAGAAATATCGAGAGCAATATGAGTGACACCTCGCCGCAGATCGCGTCGGCACAGCTCGGGACGGCGTCGGTCGCGACGCACGAGCCGCCACGGTTCGACTGGAACGCCCCGGAGACCCGGCGGCGCTTCGCGGCGCGTCACCGCGCCAACCGCCGCCTGCAGATCTACGGACTGTCGGCGATCGGCCTGGCGGCGCTGCTGATCGCGATCCTGGTCGGCTCGCTGGTGGCGACCGGGTACCAGTCCTTCGTCCAGACCCACGTCACCTTCGAGGTGTTCGTCGACCCCGCGAAGGTCGACGCCACCGACCCGTCCAAGGGAAACTTCCGGCTGATCGTGCGCGACAGCTTCGCCGCGCAGTTTCCGGACGTGACCAACCCGCGCGACCAGCGGTCGCTGACCGACGTGATGACCGCCGACGCGCCGTTCATCGTGCGCGACCAAGTGGTCGCCGACCCGTCGCTGATCGGCCAGCGGGTGCGCGTGACGATGCCGGTGTCGGACGCCTTCGACCAGTTGCAGAAGGGCGTCACACCGCGCGACGTTCCGGAAACGCAACGCAAGGTGAACGACAAGCAGATCGCCTGGTTCGACACGCTGGTGGAGCGCGGGCAGATCACCGTCCCGTTCAACACGGCGCTGTTCGTCTCGGCGGATTCCCGGTTTCCGGAACTGGCCGGCCTGGCCGGCGCGATCGTCGGGTCGTTCTACGCCCTGCTGGTGTGCTTCCTGATCAGCTTCCCGGTCGGGATCGCGGCGGCGGTCTACCTCGAGGAGTTCGCGCGCAAGGGCCGCTGGTCCGACATCCTGGAGGTCAACATCAACAATCTGGCGGCGGTGCCCTCGGTGGTGTTCGGCCTGCTCGGCCTGGCGGTGTTCCTCGGCTTTTTCGGCCTGCCGCGCTCGACCCCGCTGGTCGGCGGCATGGTGCTGGCGCTGATGACGCTGCCGACCATCATCATCGCCACACGGTCGGCGCTGAAGGCGGTGCCGCCATCGATCCGCGAGGCGGCACTCGGTGTCGGCGCGTCGAAGCACCAGGTCGTCCTGCACCATGTCCTGCCGCTGGCGATGCCGGGGATCCTGACCGGCACCATCATCGGCATGGCCCAGGCCCTCGGCGAAACCGCGCCGCTGCTGCTGATCGGCATGAACGCCTTCATCACCTCGCCCCCGGGCGGGATCCTCGAATCCGCGACCGCGCTGCCGACCCAGATCTTCATATGGGCCGACAGCCCGGAGCGTGGGTTCGTGTCACGGACGTCGGCCGCCATCCTGGTGCTGATCGGGTTCCTGATCGCCATGAACCTGGTGGCTGTCATCCTGCGCAAGCGCTTCGAACGCCGTTGGTAAGGGAGAGCACGATGCCGAACGCCACCCAGTCAGCCTCGGCGGGACAAATGCCCGATGCCGACGGTCAGCCAAACGCCCCGGACGCCTCGGCCGGCGCCAGCGCGCGGCCGGCGGTTGCGGCCCGCGTCAAGATCCACGCCCGCGACGTCAACGTTCACTACGGCGACAAGCACGCCCTCAAGCACGTCGACCTCGACGTCAATGAGCACGACGTCACCGCGCTGATCGGACCGTCGGGCTGCGGCAAGTCGACGTTCCTGCGCTGCATGAACCGCATGAACGACGTCATCGATAACTGCCAAGTGACCGGCTCGATCACGCTCGACGGCACCGACGTCTACGACCCGTCGCTCGACGTGGTTCAGCTGCGCGCCCGGGTCGGCATGGTTTTCCAGAAGCCCAACCCGTTCCCGAAGTCGATCTACGAGAACGTCGCCTACGGCCCACGCATCCACGGCATCGCGCGCGGCAAGAGCGAGCTCGACGAGATCGTGCACCGCAGCCTGACCCGCGCCGGGCTGCTCAAGGAGGTGAGCGACCGCCTGAATGAGCCGGGAACCGGCCTGTCGGGCGGCCAGCAGCAGCGCCTCTGCATCGCCCGGGCGATCGCGGTCAACCCCGAGGTCATCCTGATGGACGAGCCTTGCTCGGCCCTCGACCCGATCGCCACCGCCAAGATCGAGGAGCTGATCGACGAGCTCCGCGAGAACTACACGATCGTCATCGTGACGCACTCGATGCAGCAGGCCGCCCGGGTGTCGCAGCGCACGGCGTTCTTCCACCTCGGCGACCTGGTCGAGGTCGGCGACACCGAGCAGATCTTCACCAACCCCAAGGATAACCGCACCCAGGGGTACATCACCGGCCGCTTCGGCTGAGCCGGCGGCTCCGGCAGCCTTCGGACCCGGCGCGGCAGCGAGGACAGGAACCATGGTTGACCACCACATCGTCACGCAGTTCGACGAGGAACTGGACGAATTGCGCGCGACGATCGCGCGCATGGGCGGGCTGGTCGAGCAGCAGATGGCCAACGCCATCTCGGCGATCGGCCGGCGCGACGACACCCTGGCCCGGCGCTGCCAGGAGGCGGACGCCGAGATCGACGCCATGGAGGACAGGGTCGAGGCGCTGACGCTGCGCATGCTGGCGCTGCGCCAGCCGGTGGCGTTCGACCTGCGCGCCATTCTGGCGGCGCTGCGGATCGCCCACGATTTGGAGCGCATGGGCGACTACGCCACCAACGTCGCCAAGCGGGCCTCGGCGCTCTCCCAGCTGCCCGAGGTCGGGCCGATCAACGGCATCGTGCGCATGGGTCGGCTGACCCACGCCGTGATCAAGGACGTGCTGGACGCGTATTCCGAGCCGAACGTCGACAAGGCGGTCACGGCCTGGAACCGCGACCAGGAAATCGACCAGATGTACACCAGCCTGTTCCGCGAGCTGTTGACCTACATGATGGAAGACCCCCGCAACATCACGCCGTGCGCGCACCTGCTGTTCGTCGCCAAGAACATCGAGCGCATCGGCGACCACGCCACCAACATCGCCGAGACGGTCTACTTCCAGGAGAAGGGGACCCGGCTCGAGGGCCTGCGGCCGAAGGGCGACCGCACCAGCTACGCGGTCGTCGAGCCGCCGGAGCCCGATGCGGTCACCTGACGACACGCTCCCGAGGATGACCATGAAACCGCTGATCCTGATCGTCGAGGACGAGGCACCGATCGTCACCCTGCTGCGCTACAACCTGGAACGCGAGGGCTTCCGGGTGATCGAGGCGAGCGACGGCGAGGAGGCCCTGCTGCTGTCAACCGAGCGCAAGCCCGACCTGATCCTGCTG
>CAYNFA010000101.1:0-9473 GCA_964396345.1 uncultured Thalassobaculum sp. | reverse complement strand
GACGACTTCCTCGCATCCCTCATCGCATCATGAGCCGTTCACCCGATTCCCCTGCTCCCAGCGCGGCATCCCGGCGTTCCAGCAGCCAGGTCCGCAGCCCCGGATCGCCGGCTAGACCGGCGGCGGCGGTGTAGGCAAGTGCCGCCTCCGGGCGCCGCCCGCTGTTGTCCAGCAGGTGCGCGCGGGTGGCCCAGTACGGCTGGTAGGCGTCGCCCGTGGCGGGGTCGATGGCATCCAGCAGGCCGAGGCCGACCGACGGCCCAAACGCCCGCCCGTGGGCGGCGGCGCGGGCGACGCGCGCCCCCACCGACCCGGTGAGGCCGACCAGCCGGTCGTACAGCAGCGCGATCGCGGCCCGGGTGTCATCGCCGGTCAGCGCGCTCTGGACATGCGCCGACTGGATGGCGGCTTCCAACTGGAAGCGGCCGGGTCGGTGGTGCTGCGCGGCGAGACGCAGTTCCTGCTCGGCTCGGCGGATCAGGTCCCGCGACCAGAAGTCGGTCGATTGCTCGTGCAGCGGCACGAAGCGCTGGTTCGGAGACCGGCGGGCGCCGCGCCGGGCCTCGCAATGCAGAAGCAGGGCCAGCAGCCCACGCACCTCCGGCTGGTTCGGCAACAGCGCCGTCAGAACCTCCGACAGGTGGATCGCCTCGCCGGCGAGCGCTTGGCGGCGGTCGCTCGCGCCGTCACCGCCGTCCCAGCCGACCCCGTAGGCCGCGTACACGGCGTCGAGCACGGCGTCCAGGCGCTCGGGCAGGTCGGGAAGGTCCGGAAGCGCGAACCGGATTGCCGCGTCGCGGATCTTCGTCTTCGCCCGCACCAGCCGCTGCGCCATGGCCGCCGGGGCGACGACGAAGGCGGCGGCGATGCGCGCGGAGTCGATCCCCAGCACGGTCTGCAGCATGAGCGGGGTGCGCACCGCGGCGTCAATGGCCGGATGGGCGCAGACGAACATCAGCGCCAGCCGCGCGTCGGGTATCGAGCGAGTCCTGGCCTCGGCGCGGGCGGCGGCCAGACCCTCCTCCATCACCCGCACCGAGGCCTCGGCGTCGTGCCGCACACGCTGCCGGCGCCGCCCGTCACCGATGGTCCGTCGTGCGACCGTCAGAAGCCACGCCTCCGGGTTCTGCGGCACGCCGTGCTCCGGCCAGCGTTCGAGCGCCGTGGCGAGAGCGCTGGCCAGGGCGTCCTCCGCGCCCGCGATGTCGCGGGAGCGCGACGCCAGCAACGCGAGCAGCCGGCCGTAGCAGGAGCGCGCCACCCATTCGGCGGTCCGTCGTCCGTCGTCGGGGTCGCGCGGCGCCGGCATCGGCTTGATCGACGAACGTCAGCGCGCCGGCGGTGGCGGCAGCACCGGCCGCACCTCGACGCTGCCGTAGGACGCCGCCGGCGCCCTGGCCGCCCAGTCCAGGGCGGCGTCGAGGTCGGGGACGTCGATCACGAAGTAGCCGCCGAGCTGCTCCTTGCTGTCCGGGTAGGGTCCGTCCTGCACGTCGCGCCGACCGTCGCGCTGGCGCACGATGGTGGCGGTGTGCGGCGGCTGCAGCCCATGCCCGTTGACGATGACGCCGGCGCCGCCGAGGTCGTCGATGTAGGCCATCCAGGCGCCCCAGTATTCCGGCCCGGTTTCGGGGTGGTCGCGCTCGGAGAACTTGGCCTCGGATTCCTTGAAGATCAGCATGTACTGCATGGATACCACCCCTCGCTGGAGATCGTTCCGGCCGGCACTGCGCCGCCCGTCGACTCCATGAGGTTTCGCGAAGGGCGGTTTCGACAGAGCGCGTCAGCATCACGACAATAAAAGTCGCTACGCTATACGGCGGCCCCGGGTGGTTGGATGAGAGGCGACGCTTGCCGGGTGGTCAGCGTCGGGGCGTCAACGCGCCATCGCCGCCTGGAAAGCCCGGACCGCGGCTCCCGGCCCGTCGGGGTGGTTCCACACCGCGCCGATCACTGCCAGGAAGTCGGCGCCGGTCTCGACCAGCGGGCGGCAGTTCTGCGGGGTGATGCCGCCGATGGCGACGCACGGGGCCAGCGCGAAGGTCTGCCACCACTCCAGGATGTCCAGGGGGGCCTGGGTCTTGGTCTGCTTGGTGTCCGTCGCGAAGAAGGCGCCGAACGCCACGTAGTCGGCGCCGGCCTCGGCCGCCTCGATCGCCAAGTGCCGGCTGGCGTGGCAGGTGACGCCGATCATCGCCCGGCCGCCGAGCAGCCGGCGCGCCTCGGCGTAGGGGGTGTCCTCCTGGCCGACATGCACGCCGTCGCAGCCGGTGTCGAGCGCCAGGCGGGCGCTGTCGTTCATCAGCACCGGCACGCCGCGGGCGTGGGCCACCGGCAGCAGCCGGGTCGTCGCCCGCCGCACGGTGTCGTCGTCGGCGTCCTTCAGACGGATCTGCAGACAGGCCACGGGCCCGGCGTCGAGCGCCTCGGCCAGTCGGTCGGCGAAACCCCCGAGGTCGTCGATCCGGGGCGGGGTGATCAGGTAGAGCTGGGTCGGGGCGCGTTCCTCCGGCGCCTCCGACCCAGCGGTCACTGGTTTGCCGCGGCCGCTCACGCCTTGCCGCGATAGATGTCGATGATCTGGGCGAGCATCGACAGGGCCTCCTCGCGCGGGCGCTGGAAGGTGTTGCGGCCGATGATCGAGCCGTTGGCCCCGCCGTCGGCGAGCTCGCGGATCTCGGCCAGGATGCCCTCGAGATCCTTCGACTCGCCGCCGGAGAACACCACGATCCGGCGGCCGTCGAACGACGACTGGATGACGTGCCGGACCCGGTCGGCCAAGCTGTCGGTCTTGATCTTCTGGGCCTCGTAGACCTTCTTGGCGGCGTCCAGCTCGAGGTTGGCCTTCGGCGGCTTCACCTTGATGATGTGCGCGCCCATCATCGCCGCCATGTGCGCGGCGTAGGCGCAGATGTCGACGGCGGTCTCGCCCTCCTTCGACAGGTTGCCGCCGCGCGGGTACGACCAGATGACGACCGCGAGGCCGACCGACTTGGCCTCCTCGGCCATCTCGCGGATCTGGCCCATCATGTCGAAGGCCACGTCGGAGCCCGGGTAGATCGTGAAGCCGATCGCCGAGCAGCCGAGCCGCAGCGCGTCGCCGACCGAACCGGTGAGGGCCTGCGACGGGCCTTCCTTCTCGCGCGACAGGCTGTTGGAGGAGTTGACCTTGAGAATCGTCGGGATGGCGCCGGCGAAGCTGTCGGCGCCGGCCTCGATCATGCCGAGCGGGGCGGCGTAGGCCGACAGCCCGGCGTCGATCGCCAGCTTGAAGTGGTAATGCGGATCGTACGCCGCTGGGTTCGGCGCGAAGCTACGCGCCGGGCCGTGCTCGAAGCCCTGGTCGACCGGCAGGATCACGAGCTTGCCGGTGCCGCCCAGCTTGCCCTGCATCAGGATGCGGGCGAGGTTGGCCTTGGTGCCGGGGTTGTCGCTCTCGTAATAGTCCAGGATCTTCTTGACCCGCTGGGTGATCTTCATCGTCGTCTCCTTGGGATCCGGCAGGCGGCCTACGGTCTGGTGATGTCGCGGGGGCCGATGGTATCGGGGCTCAGAAGGTCCGGGCCATCGCCGCGGCGGTGTCGAGCATCCGGTTCGAGAAGCCCCACTCGTTGTCGTACCAGGACAGCACCCGCACCAGCTTGCCTTCGATGACCTGAGTCTGCTTGAGGTCGACGGTCGAGCTGTGGCTGTCGTGGTTGAAGTCCATGGAGACCAGCGGCTCCTCGTTCACGCCGAGGACGCCCTTCAGAGCGTTGCCGCGGGCGGCTTCGACGATCGCCGCGTTGACCTCCTCGACGCTGGTGTCGCGCTTCGGCACGAACTTGAAGTCGATGACGCTGACGTTCGGGGTCGGGACCCGGATCGAGGTGCCGTCGAGCTTGCCCGCCAGGTCCGGCAGCACCAGGCCGACGGCCTTGGCGGCACCGGTCGAGGTCGGGATCATCGACAGCGCGGCGGCGCGCCCGCGATGCAGGTCCTTGTGCATCGTGTCGAGGGTCGGCTGGTCACCGGTGTAGGAGTGGATCGTCGTCATGTAGCCGCGCTCAATGCCGATCGCGTTGTGCAGGACGAAGGCCACCGGGGCCAGACAGTTGGTGGTGCATGAGGCGTTCGAGATGACCTCGTGCTCCTTGCCGATCTTGTCGTGGTTGACGCCGTAGACGACCGTCAGGTCGGCGCCGGTCGCCGGCGCCGAGATCAGCACCCGCTTGGCGCCGGCCTGCAGGTGCAGGGCGGCCTTGTCGCGCGCCGTGAAGATGCCGGTGCACTCGAAGGCGATGTCGACGCCAAGATCGGCGTGCGGCAGCTTGGCGGGATCGCGTTCGGCGGTGACCTTGATCCGGCCGCGGCCGATGTCCATCCAGTCCTCGCCGCTCGTCACCTCGCCCGGGAAGCGACCGTGGACGCTGTCGTAGCGGAACAGGTGCGCGTTCGTCTCGACCGGGCCGAGATCGTTGATCGCCACGACCTGCAGGTCGTCACGCTTGCTCTCGTACAGGGCGCGCAGAACCAGCCGCCCGATCCGCCCGAAACCGTTGATCGCGATCGTCGTCGCCATGGCCACCTCCTCCTCGGAACCTACGTAAACAACCACCGGCGGAACGGGTTGCGTTCGCCGGCCGGCGGTCAGTCCTTGCGCGCCGCGATCAGGCGGCGGGCCTCGGCGGCCACCGCCTCCGGCGTGATGCCGAAATGCTCGTACAACGCCTCGTACGGGCCGGAGGCGCCGAAGCCGGACATGCCGACGAAGCCGCCATCGCGGCCGATATCGGCGTCCCACGGCATCCGCACGCCGGCCTCGACCGCGATCCGGACCGCGCCGTTACCCAGGACCTGGTCGCGGTAGGCGGCGTCCTGCGCCGCGAACAACTCCCGGCACGGCATCGACACCAAGGCGGCGGCGATACCCTCACCGGCCAGGATCTGCCGGGCCTTGCGGGCGATGTCGACCTCGGAGCCGGTGGCGATCAGCGTCACCTGCCGCTCGCCGTCGGCCTCGAGCAGGACGTAGCCGCCACGCTGCGCCCGGTTCTCGCCGGTATGCACGGTGCGGACCGCCGGGAGATTCTGGCGGGTCAGCGCCAGCACCGACGGGCCGTCGCGGCGCTCCAGCGCCAGTTGCCAGCACTCGGCGGTCTCGACCGCGTCGGCCGGTCGGTGGACGTGCAGGTTCGGGATGCAGCGCAGCGACGCCAGATGCTCGACCGGCTGGTGGGTCGGGCCGTCCTCGCCGAGGCCGATGGAATCGTGGGTCATCACGAACACCGCGCGGATGCCCATCAGGGCGGCGAGGCGGATCGACGGCCGGCAGTAGTCGGCGAACACCAGGAAGGTGCCGCCGTAGGGGATCACCCCGCCGTGCAGCGCCATGCCGTTCATCGCCGCTGCCATGGCGTGCTCGCGGACCCCGTAGTGGACGTAGCCGCCGCCCCGGTTGTCGCGCCCGAACACGCCCTGCGTCTTGACCTTGGTGTTGTTCGATCCCGACAGGTCGGCCGAGCCGCCGAGCAGCTCCGGCAGCACCGGGGCGATCGCCTCCAGTGCGCGCTGCGAGGCGACACGGGTGGCGAGCTTCGGCGGATCGGACGCCAGCGAGGCCTTGAGCGCGTGCACCGCGTCGGACAGCGCCGCCGGCAGGCGGCCGGCGATCACCCGCTCGAACTCGGCGCGAACGTCCGGATCGGCTGCTTCCAGCCGTCCGAGCCAGTCTTCGCTGGCGACCGCGCCGCGGTCGCCGAGCGCCAGCCCGGCGGCGCGGATCGCCGGCGGGATCTCGAACGGGGCGTGCGGCCAGCCGAGCGCCTCGCGGGTGCCGGCGATCTCCTTGGCGCCGAGCGGCGCGCCGTGGCTGCCGGCGGTGCCGGCCTTGGTCGGGGCGCCGAAGCCGATGGTGGTGCGACAGGCGATCAGCGACGGGCGCGGGTCGGCGGCCGCCTCGGCCAGCGCCACCGACAGCGCCGCCGGATCATGGCCGTCGGCCGCCACCACGTGCCAGCCGTAGGAGCGGAACCGCGCCTGGACGTCGTCGGAGATCGACAGGCTGGTCGGGCCGTCGATCGAGATCTCGTTGTCGTCCCACAGCACGTTCAGCCGGCCGAGCCCGAGATGCCCGGCGAGCGAGGCGGCCTCGTGGCTGATGCCCTCCATCAGGCAGCCGTCACCGGCGATCACCCAGGTGCGGTGATCGACCAGATCGTCGCCGAAGCGGGCGTTCAGGTGGCGCTCGGCGATCACCATGCCGACGGCGTTGCCGAAGCCCTGGCCGAGCGGGCCGGTGGTGGTCTCGATGCCGGGGGCGTGGCCGTATTCCGGATGGCCGGCGGTCTTCGAGCCGAGCTGGCGGAACCGCTTCAGCTCGTCGATCGTCATCCCCGGGTAGCCGGTCAGGTGCAGCAGCGCGTACAGCAGCATCGAGCCGTGGCCCGCCGACAGCACGAAGCGGTCGCGGTCCGGCCAGTCCGGGCGGCGGGGATCGAAGCAGAGCTGCTCGGCGAACAGCACGATCGCGGCGTCGGCCATGCCCATCGGCATGCCGGGGTGGCCGGAGCTGGCGGCCTCCACGGCGTCCATGGCGAGGGCGCGGATCGCGTTCGCGAGGGATTTCTGGTCGCCGGGGGTCAGAGCGGCGCCGCGGACCGAAGGATTGGATGTCATGGCGCGTGTCGCGAGGTCGGGGGCGGGCCGGACTCGGGCCGGGCCTGGGTGGCGCGGAACATGCCGATGCCGGGTCCGCGCGTCAAGGTGGGCGTCGCGGCGACGACCCCGGAAACCGCCGCGCGCCGGCCGCGTTGACGGGCCGACCCGGTCGCCGGTATCGTGCGACGCTTCAAGGTCGCGGGCTTATGCCTTGAAATTCGACGGCTCGGCGAAAATCGAAGCCAAAAGTCGAATGCCGGGCGACGGCGCGATCTCGAACCAACAGAGGCAGCTCACATGTCGCGACTTGCGACGGCACGGGACAGGCTGGAGAAGGCGGTGACCCGTCTGGAGGCCGTGCTCGACGACCTGGGTGATTCCGACGCCGTCGGCGACGCCGCCCTGAAAGCCGAACTGGGCGCCCTTAAGCGCGACTACGCGGCTCTCGCCGCGACCGCCGCCGAGGTCGACGGCCGCCTGCAGAGCACCATCGGTCGCCTGGAAATCGTGCTGGAGAACTGACGCGTGGCCCAGGTCGACATCCAGATCAACGGCAAGGCGTACCGGATCGCCTGCGAAGACGGGCAGGAGCCGCGGCTGCGCCAGCTTGCCACCATGGTCGACGCCCACGTCAAGGACCTGGTGTCGCAGGTCGGCCAGGTCGGCGACACGAGGTGGCTGGTGATGGCCAGCCTGCTTGTGGCGGACGAGCTGATGGATTTGCGCGATGCCGCCCATGAGGTCGACGAGGCCGACGAGGAGTTCAGCCCGAGCGAGCTTGACGACCTGGCGCTGTCGGTCGAGGGACTGGCCGAGCGAATCGAGCGTATTGCCGTTCGCCTCCAGGGTTCCTAGATTGACCGTCGACGGGGCTGCGCGGTTCGTCAGGTCGCTTTTACCCCTGGGGCGATACCATCCTTCAAGGGAGCTGCCTCTGCCGGGACCGTGGTTCCGGCAATGCGGCGCCCACCTGCTTGGCAGGCCACAGAAGGGTATGCACTGACCGACGGCCGAGGCGGCTCCGTCACCGCACCCTCTCCCGGCCCCGATCTTCCGGCCACCCCGCCTCCTGGCCACTCCGACCTCCTGGCCACTCCGACCTCCTGGAGCCCATGACCGAGCGAGACGACGGCGACGGCTACCAGGATCTGGACGCCCTGCGCGCCGCCAAGGCGGCGCTGCGCCGGCCGCTGCGCGAGCGCCGCGCCGAGATGGCGGCCGGTGTGCCCGACGCCGGCTCGCGGGTCGCCGCCCTGGTCGCCGCCTCCTTCGCGCCGACGCAAGGGTCGGTGGTCGCCGGCTACTGGCCGATGCGCGACGAGCTGGACCCGCGCCCGACCCTGGCGGCGCTGTCGGCCCGCGGCTGCCGGGTGGCGCTGCCGGTGGTGGTCGGCCACGGCCAGCCCCTGGTGTTCCGGGCCTGGGAGGTCGACGAGCCGCTGCTGCCCGGGCCGTTCGGGACGGTGCACCCGGGCGACGACGCCGACACCGTCGAGCCGACGCTGCTGCTGATCCCGATGCTCGCCTTCGACCGGGCCGGCCGGCGGCTCGGCTATGGCGGCGGGTTCTACGACCGCACCCTGGCGGCTTTGCGCGGCCGCTTCGCGGTGCAGGCGATCGGCGTCGCCTACGCCGAGCAGGAAGTCGCGGCGGTGCCGGCCGGGCCGGAAGACGCGCGGCTGGATGGTGTGGTAACCGAGCGCGGCTATCTGGACTTCACGGAGTGACGGAGTAGGGCCGTGCGACTTCTGTTTCTGGGCGATGTCGTGGGCCGTGCCGGCCGCGTCGCGGTGACCGGGCGCCTGCCCGGCCTGATCCGTGACCTCGACGCCGACTTCGTGGTCTGCAACGGCGAGAATTCCGCCGCCGGCTTCGGCATCACCGCCAAGATCTGCGCCGAGCTGTACGAGGCTGGGGTCGACGTGATCACCACCGGCAACCACGTCTGGGACCAGCGCGAGATCCTCGACTACATCGCCGAGGACCGCGCCCTGCTGCGGCCGATCAACTACCCGGCCGGCACCCCCGGCAGCGGCGCCGGGGTGTTCGAGAGCCGCCGCGGCCACCGGGTGCTGGTGATCAACGCCATGTGCCGGCTGTTCATGGACGCGCTCGACGACCCGTTCGCCGCCGTCGAGCGGGCGATCGACGGTTGGGCGCTCGGCCACGACTGCGACGCCGTGGTGATCGACCTGCACGGCGAGGCCTCCAGCGAGAAGATGGCGTTCGGCCACGCCTTCGACGGAAGGGTGTCGCTGGTGGTCGGAACCCACACCCACGTGCCGACCGCCGACACCATGATCCTGGCCAACGGCACCGCCTACCAGACCGACGCCGGCATGTGCGGCGACTACGACAGCGTGATCGGGATGAAGAAGGAATCCCCGGTCGACCGCTTCACCCGCAAGCTCCCGACCCCGCGCCTGGAAGCCGCCGACGGCGAGGCGACGCTGTGCGGGGTGTTCGTGGAGACCGACGACGCCACCGGCCTGGCGAAGCGGGTGGCGCCGGTCCGGCTCGGCGGGGTGCTGAGCGAGGCGATGCCGGGGTAGGGCGGGGCGTCGCTTGACGCGAGGCGGCGAGTTGCAACTCGTGTTGCAATCCGTTCGGTGGAGCCCGTGAGCGTAACGCTGAAACTGAGGCGCATCGGGAACTCGACGGGCGTCATTCTCCCGAAGGATATCCTCGCCTGAGCGAACTTGGACGCCGGACCTCGGTGACAGTGCACTTGATCGGGCTTAGCTTGAGGCTCTGTGAGACGGGCCGGGCCGTCCTCGAACACGCCTATTGGTGGTGCCGCGCGACGGCGCGATAATCCGGCGTTCGTCGCTCGG
>CAYNFA010000100.1:7030-9496 GCA_964396345.1 uncultured Thalassobaculum sp. | reverse complement strand
CTGAACGTCGACATGCGTGGGTTCTCCCAGCTCGCCACCGAGATCCCGCCGGACGACCTGATCGCCCTGCTGGCCGAATATCAGAGCGTGGTGGTGCCAGTGGTGCAGTCGAGCGGCGGCAGCATCGACAAGTTCATGGGCGACGGGGTGATGGCGACTTTTGGAGCAACCCGGCCGAACCCGACGCCGGCGGCCGACGCCCTGCGCGCCGTCGACGCGCTCGCCGCGGCGGCCGCGGCCTGGCGGGCGCGCCGGATCGCTGCCGGATTGCCGGCCCCGGCCGTCGGTCTCGCGGTGGCCGCCGGGCCCGTGGTGTTCGGGGCGGTGGGCGACGAGAGCCGCCTGGAATACACGGTCATCGGCGCCGCGGTGAACCTCTCCGCCAAGCTTGAGAAACACACCAAGACCGAGGGCGCCCGGGCGCTGACCGACGCCGCGACCTACGACGCCGCGGTGGTGCAAGGCTACCGCCCGCCCCACCCGATGCAACGTCGCCCGGCCCGGCGGGTCGCCGGACTCGATGGCGCGGTCGACCTCGTCGTGCTGGCGGAATGACGGACGTGAGCTCTGTGGGGAAGCTTGCCGAGGAGTGGCTGGGGCGCCAGGATTCGAACCTGGGATGGCGGTACCAAAAACCGCTGCCTTACCGCTTGGCTACGCCCCATCGGCCGGCGTCGCGACCATACTCAGGACGCATCGGGACGGCAAGCGCGGGATCGACGCCGGTGCCTGGAGCCCGTTACAATAATCGGATTCACGACCACGGAGGAATCGCCGTGTCCCGGCGCGACGGCAAGGCCCGCATGCCATGGAGCGTCAAGGGCGTGAGTCCCGAGGCGCGCGATCTCGCCAAGACGGTAACGTCGCGCGAAGGCGAAACGATGGGCGACTGGTTGAGCGATGTCATCCGCCGGGTCGGTGCCGCCCAGGCGGCGGGCCGGCCTCTCGGGCCGCCGCACCGCCGCGGCCTGCTGGTGCCGCCTGGTCGGCGACCGATCCGCGAGCCTGCGCGCGCCGAGGCCGTGGCGGAATCCGTCGCCGCGCGGACGCCCGACGCCGACTCGGTTGACGAAACGGCTCTGGCCGACCTGGTCGCCGAGCGGATCGAGCGTACCGAGACCCGTCTGGTTGGGTTGCTCGGCTCCCTCGAGGACATTGTTACCCGCCTCACCGATCGGCTGGAGCGCCTGGAAGGCGCGCTCGACGATCCGGACCAGCCGATCGATCGTCAGGCAGACCGCCGGTCACTGCCGCGCTCGTGACCGGTATGGCCCCCACGTTGGCGGAACGCAGGCCCGTGGACAAAATGCCAAGAATGCCATATATTCTCACGAGTAGGACGTCATACTTACTGGTATGCGCAGGAACGATGTGTACTTCGGTGCGGCCGACGCCGACCCGACGGGAGATTTCATGACCGGCGCCTCGCCGTGGAGCGTCAAGGGAATTGCCTCCGAGGAACGCGAGCTTGCCAAGCAGGCGGCGCGCCGGGCGGGCGTGCCGATCGGCCAATGGCTGTCGCGCCAGATCCGCGAGGCCGCCGAGGAGGAACGTGCGTCCCGTGCCGGCGCCCGCGGCCAGGGTAGCTGGCGGGGCCCGGATCCGACCCAGACCCAGACCGAGACCGCCGCGCCGAGCCCGACGGCTACGGCTTGGCGTAGCGCGCTCGCCGCGCCGGCTGCGCAGACGATGCCGGCCCCGGACCTGCCGCACCCGCCACCGATGGCGTATCCGTCGCCTCCGGTCACCCGGCCCTCGCCGCCGGCCGTCGACCCCGCCCGGGTTCGCGACCTGGAGCGCCGCATCGAAGACATCCGCGATCTGGAGGATCGCCTCGCTGCCTTGGAAAGGGTGGAGAAGCGCATCGGCTCGCTGGCCGCCGAGCTCGGAGAGCTCGCGGCGCGGATCGACGGTGTTGAGCAGAGGGCGGAGTCTCAGGCGGGTGCGATATCGCGCGAGCTGCGGTCGATCGGCGCTGCCATCGACGAGTTGCGGGCCCGCCCGACCGGCGATGGCGGCATGAACTCGGTCGCCACCAGCACCGCCCCGGTGGAGCGTGCCGTCATGCGTCTCGCCGAGCGCCTGCAGCGGGTCGAGGAGTTGACCCTGCCTGAGGAACGCAGCGGTCAGGGCCTGCTCGGGCGCCTGTTCCGCCGCTGATGCTTGGCGCTGGTGCCGGTCCAGGCTCGGCGGTGGCAAGCTCGCGCCCGGCACTACGGGTCCAGAGCCCTTTCAAGAACGGCGCTACCGCTTTATATTGAGGGCGCTACCCAGCGAGCGAGGAGAGGGCGTGTCGCGGCAGGGAACGGCCTGGAGCGTCAAGGGCGTCGATCAGGCGACCCGAGACATCGCCCGGCGCGCCTCCCAGGCCGCCGGGCTGACCATCGGCGAATGGATCGATCAGGCGATCCGCGCCGACGCTGACGCGCGTGGGGGCGTCGATCGTCATGCCGACGGGCGGGGTGA
>CAYNFA010000100.1:0-7020 GCA_964396345.1 uncultured Thalassobaculum sp. | reverse complement strand
GCCTCCGGCTTTGGTCGGTGGCGCCGTTTCGACCCCGTCGGCGTCACCGGTCTCGGGACGGATATCGCTGAGCACGCTGGACGGGCTGGCCGCCCGGCTCGATGCCGCCGAGGCCCGGCTCGACGGGGCCATGCGACCGGTCGGGTACGCGCTGCAGAGCGTGGCCGAGCGGCTGGTGGCGATCGAGCGCCGCGTGGCGCTCGATCCCGTCGCCTTTCGGCGGGCCGCTCTGGGACAGGCCACCCCCTCTAAAGGCGCAACCGGCGAACCCGCAATCGGCGAGTTCGCGAGCGGAGAGCCTGAAGAACACGGCGAGGAAGCCTCGGTCTCGGCCCCCGGACCCTGGCTGGCGGTCCAGTCACCTGATCCCAGGCCGGCGATGCGGACGGCTCCCGACGCCGCGGACGCGGAGACCGGATTCGAACCTGACCTCGGGCCGGACCTCGGACCGGAACCCGCGGGCGCCGACCTTGAACCCGACGTCGACCGTGGACCCGACGTCGACGATGAACCCGAAATCGAGTTTGAGCCCGAAATCGAGTTTGAGCCCGAAATCGAGTTTGAGCCCGGCGTCGATTCCCGACCGCCGCCGCGCCGCGACCTGCCGCAGGCGCCACCCGCCGGCTGGGAGCCGGTGATCTGGATCCGGCACGCCGACCTGACGCGCGCGGCGGAAGCGATGCGGGTGGAGCGGGAGGCGGTCGCCACTGCCGCGGCCCGTTCGTGGCCCGAGATCCCGGAGCTCGAGATCCCGGAGCCCGCGGTTCAGGAGGCCGAGCCCGACGTGGTGCTGGCTCCAGAGCCCGAGGAAGACGTCGCCGCCGAGATTGAGACCGAGACCGGCGCGGAGCCAGACCCCGAGCCGGCGCTAAGGTCGTGGCCGGAACCGGAACCGGAACCGGAGCCTGACCCCGAGCCCGGGTCGGCGGGCGAGCTCGAGGCAGTCCCGGAGCCCGCCCCCGAGCCCGCCCCCGAGCCCACCCCCGAGCCGCGGCTGGCGGACCATCCCGAGGCCGCGCTCGACGCCGATCCGGACCTGATCCGCTTCGACGACGCCCTCCCGGCATACACCGCCACCGAACACCCTGACCCCGGGAAACCGGGCGCCGAAGCTCCCTCTGCGGACGCCACCTCGACGGACGCCACCTCGACGGACGCCACCTCGACGGACGCCGCGCTCGCCGAGTCACCGGTTCCCGGGGTTCTGACCTCTCAGGCACCGGTCCCCGAGACGCCGATCCCCCCGGCGCCGATCCCCCCGGCGCCGGCGGTTTTCGCGCGCCCCGAGCCGGTGCCCCCGACCACCGACATGCCGGCGGATCCGCTGCCGAACGGCGCCGTCCCGGCCTGGTTGCTGCAGCCGCCGCTCGAGCGCGCCGCGCCGGGCCGGCTTGCGCCGCCGGCGCGCGGCCAAGCGGAAGCTGGTCTCGACGCGCATACCACCGACACGCCGGGTCGCCGCCGTGCCCCGCTGGCGGTCGCGGCGGCAGTCGGGCTGGCGGTTGCCGGGCTGGCGGTTGCCGGGACGGGAGCCTGGTGGCTGGCGAGCGAGGCGGGTGCCCCGACGGTTGCGGCGCTGCGCGACCGCGTCTCCGACACCGGTCGCGACCTTCAGGCCGCGGCCGGCGACGCCTACCGTTCCGCTGTCGCCGGGATCGAGGGTCTGATCGCGGGTCTGTCGGGGGGCGACGCGGCGGCGCCGGAGTCCGATCGCAGCATCGCTTCCGCGCCCGCGGCTGAGCCACCCGCTGCCGATTCACTCCCTGCCTCACCCCTGCCGCCGGCCTCGGCCCAGATCCAGCCCCCCGTTCCGACGGAACCGGCACCGCCGAGCCGCGCCGAGGCTCCCGAAGTGGCGACGGTTCCCGCGCCGCCGGCCGTGGCCCCGGGTCCGGCGGCGGTACCGGCCGACCCGGCCCGGCCGGTCGCGCCCGCGACCCAGGCACCCCGGCCCGAAGCCGCCCCGGTCCCGGCGCCGACCTCCCAGACGGCCGCTCCCGCTCCGCAAGCCCCCGACGCGCCGCTGGCGCCGCCCTCGGACCGACCGGAGCCGGTGCCGACGCTGGCTGCGCGGGCTCCGGCAGCGCCGCCAGCCCCCGCCCCGGCGGATCCGACGGCCGTGGATCGCGCGCCGACGTCGGCAACCTCGCCATCCACGCCGACCGAGCCCGTCCGGCCGAATCCCGTCCAGACGGCGCCTGTCCAGCCGGTGCCGGCGCAGACCGCCGCAGCTCCGCCGCCGGCCGCGGCACCGCCGCCGGCACCGGTCCTCCGGGCCCGCGAGGCGGCGGCGCCCGGCGATTCGGACAGCGTGATCGCGGCGTTGCCACCGGGCGACGACGACACCGCCGACGTCGATCCCGCGACCTTGCTGGCGCAGGCGCGGAGCGGCGATCCGCGCGCCCAGTACACCCTCGCGAACCGGTTCGCGGCTGGAAGCGCGCCGGACTACGCGCAGGCCGCCAACTGGTTCCGTGAGGCGGCGATCCAGGGCGTTCCCAACGCCCAATACAACCTGGGAGTTCTGTACGAGCGCGCCCTCGGGGTCCCGCAGGACGACACCCGGGCCCTGCTCTGGTATCACAGCGCTGCCGAGCAGGGTCACCCGCTCGCGCAGTACAATCTCGGAGTGCTTTATTCGGTCGGCCGCGGTATCCCGCTGTCCTACGCCGAGGCGGGACGGTGGTTCCGCCGCGCCGCCGAGCGCGGTGTTCCAGCGGCGGCCTTTAATCTGGCGGTGCTCACCGAAGGCGGCCTCGGCGTGCCGCGCGACCACGCCGAGGCCGAGCGCCTGCTGCGTCGCGCCGCCGAACTGGGCCACGCCGAAGCTCGCCAGCGCCTGGCTTCCGGCGGATTGACGGGAACGGCGGCGCCGCTCGAAGAAACCGCCTCGTCCGTCACCGATGACGGGCTGCCGGCCGAGGAGGACGTGGTGGCGATCCAGAACGCGCTCGCTGATCTGGGGCTCTACGACGGTCCAGCCGACGGCATCGCCGGGCCGAAGACCCGCGATGCGATCAGCCGGTATCAGGTGGCGCAGGGTCTGCCGGTCACCGGGCTTCCGTCGACCGGGCTGCGGCGGCGGCTCGGTCTCTAGGCGTTGCTCGCCCTAAGCGTGCTCGGCGGGCGGTTCAGGCCGCCACCGGCCCGCAGGGTGGTCGCCCGCACCCACCACCCCGGCCGGCGGCAGGCGAGCTGCTCGGCGCCGACCGTCGCGTCTTCGAGAGCATCGAACAACCCGAACACCGCCGACCCGCTGCCCGACATCCGGGAGAGGCGGCAGCCGTCGAGACCCGCCACCGCGGAGAGCGCCTCGCCCACCGCCGGTTCGACCCGGCACGCGGCCTCGGTCAGGCCGTTCTGCAGCGTCTGCAGCGCCCCGACCGGATCCTGGCGGAAGCGGGCAATGGTGGCGTCGGGGATCGCGTTGCCGGTCCCGTAGCGGCCTCCGGCCGAACCGGCGGCGAGGGCGGCGAACACCGCCGGAGTCGACAGCGCGCGCCCCGGCCAGACCAGAACCGCCGGCAGGTCGCGCTCCAGCGACAGGGGGCTGAGGCGCTCGCCGATGCCGCGGACCCGCCAGGGCCGTGGATCGAGGCACATCGGCACGTCGGCGCCGAGGCTTACGGTCTCGGCGCCGGGAATCGTCGGACACCCGGCCAGCCGGGCCAGCGCCCGCAGCACGGCCGCGGCGTCGCTCGACCCGCCGCCCAGCCCGGCACCCGCCGGCAGCCGCTTCTCCAGCGTCACGGTCAACCCGGGCACGCTGCCCAGGTGCCGCGCCCCGACCGCCAGCGCCCGCCACGCGAGATTGCTGGTCCCGGCGGGCACTACCTGGGCACCACCGCCGTTGGTGCCCCCTGCTTCCCGGCCCGACAGCCGAAGCACTACCGCTCCGTCGTGAGGATCGAGCCTGACCTCGTCGGCGATATCGCCGAACACCACGAGCGAATCGAGTTCGTGGTAGCCATCGGCGCGCCGGCCGACCACATGCAGGCAGAGATTGATCTTCGCCGGCGCCGGTTCGACGACCGGCCCGGCGGTCCCCGCCCAGCGGCGGGGGGGCGAGTCAGCCGCGGCCACCGCCCTCGGCCGTGCCGGTGCCCCGGCCGGCCCGATCGATATCCGGCAACCCGACGCGCAGCTTGCGCTCGATGTCGCCAGCCAGTTCCGGGGCCGGGTCGAAGGTCAGCGCCCGCTGCCATTGGAAGCGGGCCTCGGCCAGCCGGCCGACGCGCCAGTAGGCGTCGCCCAGGTGATCGTTGATGGTCGGATCGGTCGGTCGCAGGGCCACCGCCCGTTCGAGATGGACCACGGCGCCGGCGTGGTCGCCGATCCGGTACAGCGCCCAACCGAGGCTGTCGACGATGTAGCCGTCCTTCGGGCGCAACTCGACCGCCTTCTCGATCATCGCCTTGGCGCGGTCCAGGTTCTCGCCCCGGTCGACCCAGGAATAGCCGAGATAGTTGAGCACGTAGGGCTGCTCCGGCCGCAGTTCGAGGGCGCGCAGGAAGTCGCGCTCCGCCTCGCTCCAGCGCTTCGAGCGCTCCAGCGCGATGCCGCGGGTGTACAGCACTGACCAGTGCCGCGCCTCGAGGCCGCCGATCCGGGCGACCGCCCGGTCGTAGGCGGAGATCGCGGCGTCCCAATTGTCGCGGCCGCGTTCGAGGTCGCCGAGGCGGATCAGCGGATCCGACAGGTCCGGCCGGGCGGCGGCCAGCGCCTCCAGCCGCTCGGCCGCCTGATCGTCACGGTCCATGCTGGCGAGGCTGCTGGCGGCCCGCAGCTGGGCCAGCAGTCGGTAGGGCGATTCAGGAGAGATGCCGTCGTAGACAGCCAGCGCCTCGTCATGCCGCTTGCGGTCGTCGAGGATCTCCGCGACCAGCAGGGCCGCCAGGTCGAAGTCTGGCTGCAGGCGCAAGGCCAGCCGCGCGAACACCATCGCGGAATCCGCGCCCCGGTCGCGCTGCAGCGCGCTTGCCAGGTCGAACAGCACCTCGGCGATGCCGCGGTTGGCGTCCGGCGCGCCGGGTTGGGCGCTGGCCGCCACGCGCCGCAGCATCGCCCGCAGCCCGGCGGGATCGCCGACCCCGTCTTCAGATGGGCCGATCCGGCGCAGCGCCGCGTCCAGCCGCCCGTTGCGCGCGTCGAAGCCGGCGGCGGCCAGCCGCAGCCGCAACGGCGCCGGGTCGCTGCGCGCCAGCGCCGTCTCGTAGCGCTCGGCAGCCAGGTCGATACGGCCGGCCGCCTCGGCCAGCATCGCGGCGTGCAGCGTGTAGAGACCGGCGAAGCCTTCGTCGCTGGCGAGGACGGCGAGACGCCGCTCGGCGGCATCGGGGGCGCCGAGACCGATCTCCGACCAGGCGGCGATGATCGGCACCAGCGCCTTGTTGACACGGCCGTCGTCGAGCCGCTCCACCTCGGCGATGGTGGCGGCGTAGTCGCCGCGCCGCGCCGCTTCCACCGCCTGATACAGGCGCGCCACCGAGGCGCCCTCGCCTGGTGTGTCGGCCAACCCGCCGGCAAGCCTGGCGGCGTCGTCCATTCGCCCGGCCTCGAGCCGAAGCAGGAACGCCCGGCGACGCAGCCCCTGGCTTCCCGGATCGCTCTCAAGAACCCGGTCGAAGTACCGGCTGGCGCGCCGAATGTCCTGGCTGCGGATCGCGTGCTGTCCGGCAAGATAGGCGCCGACCGTGGAGTCGATCTCGGAGGTCGACGAGGGGTCGCTGGCCACCGCCGGGCCGGAAACCGGACCGGCCGCGCAAGCGCCCAGGGTAGCCGCCAGGAGAATGGCTGCCGCCCGAAGATCGACCCGCGTGTTGCGCGGCCTGTGGTGACGCACTCTGGACCTCACATGTTCGGGTAGACCGGTCCGCCGCCCCCTTCCGGAACCACCCAGTGGATGTTCTGCAACGGATCCTTGATGTCGCAGGTTTTGCAATGCACGCAGTTCTGCGCGTTGATCTGCAGCCGGGGATTCCCGCCGCTCTCGTCCCGCACGATCTCATACACCCCGGCCGGACAGTAGCGCTGCTCCGGCGCGTCGTAGAGTGCCAGATTGTGAGCGACCGGCACCGTCGAATCCTTGAGCGTCAAATGCGCCGGCTGGTTCTCTTCGTGGTTGGTGTTCGACAGGAACACCGAGGACAACCGGTCGAAGCTTACCACGCCGTCGGGCTTGGGGTAGGCGATCGGGATCGAGTGCGCTGCCGGCCGCAGGCTCTCGTTGTCGCGGTGGTGGTGCAGGGTCCACGGTGCCCTGCCGCGCAGCAGGAAGGTGTCGACCGCCGAATAGGCGATGCCGGCGAACAGGCCGAGATGGAACGCCGGGCGGATGTTGCGCGCCCGGTACAACTCATCCCAGATCCACGACTCCTTGAGCCTGGCGGGATAATCGCTCAGCACCACCGCCTCGTCGGTGCCAGCGCCGAGCGCCGCGAACGCCGCCTCGGCCGCAAGCATCCCCGATTTCAGGGCGGTATGGCTGCCCTTGATCTTCGGCACGTTCAGGAAGCCGGCCGCGCAGCCGATGATCGCGCCGCCGGGAAACACCAGCTCCGGGATCGCCTGGAAGCCACCCTCGTTGAGGGCGCGGGCGCCATAGGCGATGCGGCGCCCGCCCTCGAGCAACGGCCGCACCGAGGGATGCTGCTTGAAGCGCTGGAACTCCTCGAACGGCGACAGGAACGGATTCTTGTAGTCCAGCCCGACCACGAAGCCGATGGCCACTTGGTTGTCCTCGAGGTGGTACACGAACGAACCGCCGTAGGTCTCGCCGTCGAGCGGCCACCCGACGGTGTGGACGATGGTGCCGGCCTTGTGCTTCGACGGCTCGACCTCCCACAACTCCTTCAGGCCGATGCCATAGGTCTGCGGGTCGCAGGTCTCGCGCAGTCCGAAACGCTCGAACAGGCCCTCGGTCAACGACCCCCGGCAGCCTTCGGCGAACAGCGTCACCTTGGCGTGCAGCTCCATCCCGGGCTGGTAGGCGGCGGTCTTCTGGCCATCCTTGCCGACGCC